>REAV01000098.1 GCA_004294465.1 Sphingobacteriia bacterium
AGTTTTATTACCAATTAATTTTCTAAATATATTGGTAACAGATGCATTGCTATTGTTTCTACTTAATTTCAAATCGATCAAATCACGTAAACTAAAATCAATATTATTGGCATCTGGCCATACCCTATCTTCCTGTCCTCTAGGATATTGACCTGGAGGAGTAATTTTTAATGGGATTTTTATTTCGTAATAGTTATTTAAAAAATCTTGACCAATGCGAATAATTGCATTGAGTTGATCATCTTTAATTACAGACTGACCAACCACAGACTCTGCATGCAGGTACATCGACATTTTTGCATATCGTCTTATATCTAAATTCAAGGTTTTAAATACTCCTCTTGTGGCTCCGCTTTGTAAATTGCTCACCCTTAAACTTAATGCTTGCTCATTTTGCTGCAGGTTGACTCCATTATTACTTAATAGCTGAACACGTTCAACATTCGGTGGCATTATATAATTTACGGGTTGCCTGCTACTGTTTTCTTCTAAGTTTACGGCAAGGGTATTAAATGTGGTATTTGTTGCATTATTGTTGATAGGAGTATATGATCCTGTTGTATCAATATTATAAATAAATTGACGCCATTGATTCCGTACCAGGTCCAATCTTGCCAAACGCAATACCACTGAATCTTCAAAATCGGTAAGATACATTCTTGCAAAACGAATGGACTTGAAGTCTGGAATATTCCCTATTTTCCTAGAGTAATTTTTAATAGGTATTCTGAATAAATACCAATCCTCAGTTCTGGTAATACCATCTGCTGAATTTACAGTGACTCTTCTTTTGTCGGTGATATAAGGAAACTGAGGGGATCCAACATCCATACCCGGTCTTAATTGAACTTCGTATTCATAATAAGACTCCGTTTCATTCAATGTATTATCTCTATTTAAATCTTCATTATCAGGAAATAAAGTAGCCGCAGAAGTAAATTGACCACCAGTTGTTGCAACTGGAGAATTGCCTTGTTGGTTATTGATATTTTTATACCTGCCTAAAATTCCAGTACCCAGCGCATCAAATGAAGGATCTCTGTACCATAAATAGTTATCATTCGAAGGATCATTTAAAGTTCTTTGATACAATGGTGATCCAGCACCAAAATTATTTGCAATTCTATTTAATACATACCCTTTCTTTCTTCTTTCACCGTTATCATCAAATCCATCAAAACCAACATCCTGAAAGGGTCGATCATTAGGATCATTACTAAACGCCTGTGTAATTTGAATTGGATTTACTGGTGTTTTACCCCATGTATTACTACTATCTACAGCCGCAGGAATGGTTGGAGTGTTCATTCCATTTTCATAAAATCTTTTTCCATCTTTGAGCACATCTTCGCTTACATTACCAAAGTTTAAAAATAATTTACCTCCTTTACTTGTTGGATTAAGAATAAATGGATTCTGCATCCAAAACTCTACAAACTCAATATTATTGGTTTCAAAATCTGTTTGATCAATTGCTCGCATAATACCTCCCCATCTTGCAGCAGGATTATTTAATTTTCCTTGCGCATTGATCTGTGTTGGCGATGATTCAAAATTATAAGGTCCTTTATCGGTTGGATAATACGCTAAATCAAAAGTGGCAGCCTGAACATCGGTGATATTGGTAGTACGTTGTGGAAATAATTCATTGGTAAATACCTGTCTTACTCTTGGGTCGCTCAACTCTGCTAAATTTCTTCTCAATGGATTATTAGGGCTATTCTTATCCTGCAAATTTGGTTCGATATTGTACCAAGCTAATTTAGCCCTGTTCTTATTGTAATCGATACTATCGGTTAATGTTGATTCAGGGAATTTTGTATTTCCTTGTGGTGTTGAAGCCATTGCCCATGAAACAAAAGGAAAACGCAAATCTATTGTTGCTCTTGTTCCTTCGAAATCATCAATAAAAATTAACCCTTGATCACCTTTGCCAATTTGTGGAGGATGACCTGGTTGCATAAAAGCTGCTTCTCCATATGCATTGATCGATGACTTTGCTTTTGAGTCATAAAAAGGCAATTTATTGAGCAACCTTGTTAAGCCTGGTAAATCGGATCGATAATTGAAATCAAGACCGTACATACTGTTTCTAATAGGATCATCTCCATATCCCATTTTGGTGAAAAATGGGCGCTCTCCTAATTTTACAAAACTGGTTCCTATACTCAATTTTTTACTAGCTACATAATCTAATCGAAGTCCTGTAAAGCCTCTTTGCTGAACACCAAAACCGATATTGTTTTCGAATGAAACTTTCACAGGTACATTAGAACTGAGTATGCCTTGATTGATAATTTTTACAGTTCCTAAATTATAATCTACAATATAGTCCGAGCCTTCTCTCAATATTTGCCCTCCTGCTGCAACCGATACCGAACCTGGTGGAATATTAAATGTGTTTAAATAAATTTCTGACCCACCGCCACTACCCTTTACTTGGCCCTGCATCACAAATCGGTTTAGATTGGCATAGGTTTGCGCAATGGCTTTAATGGAATCATACAATTGATAATAGACATATTTATTTTTTGTTGCAGATGGCAATCCTGCAAATGCCAATGTATCCAGATCTCTTCCGAAAGGTTCCAATAAAGGAAAAACAACTCTGCCCATTTGAGGCAATATGGTAAACCCATCAATGTAATCGAATACACCATCTGGTTGAGGATCATTTCGATTATTGAGCCGGTCTAAATTGAGTATACGAAGTAATGGTTGCCCTTCAACAGCTTGAGCAGTTTCTGGCAAAAATCTTTTTAAACCACCACTAGGCTCATCATACAATACGTTTAATTTAAAGTCTTCTCTTTGAATTCCACCAAATAAATCCAATGAATAGACATTCTTCATCATCCATCCCCAGATGGGCAATTGTGTTCTTTGAGATGTAGCTTTCAATAATTTTAGAAACAATACTTTTTGAACTCCTTGATTAGAATCTAAAGCAATGTCTTGAGAAAATTCTCCCACTTGAAAAACCCTTCCATTATAGGTATACTGATAGGCAACAGCCAACACTTCATCTGCTTGTAATTGAGTATTTACGGAAATAAAACCTGCCTGAGGATTAAAATAATATTCATTTGATGTAAGCTTTCGCGCGAATGTTTTTTCATAATCATCAACCGGACTAAGCCCCT
>REAV01000169.1 GCA_004294465.1 Sphingobacteriia bacterium
CTTATCAATAGCAATGATTTTGAAGCGAATCCAAATACAACTGTTTTAGAATTTTTTCAGCAACAAACTTCGCTAAAAGATAAAGTGGCAGCATTCGGCGCCTGGGACCCATTTAATCAAATACTAAACGAAAAAAGAGCTGGATTTCCAGTAATTGCAGCTTTTGAAAAAGCAAGTAAATATAATCCTACAGAGAAACAAATACTGATTGATGAAATGCTATTGAATAGCTATAAACCCTGGGGCTATTCAGAATGTTTAGATGTTTTTATCCATTATGCTGCAATGAATTATTTGAAAGAAAAAAAACCAAGTGTATTATATATTTCCTATGGAGAAACAGATGAATGGGCACATGCCGAAAAATATTCTTCTTACTTAAATGCAGCTCATCAAGTAGATGCATGGATCAAAGAAATCTGGGAATACATTCAACAAGATCCTTATTATAAAAATAAAACTGCTATATTAATAACCACAGATCATGGCCGCGGAGATGATATAAAACGTCAATGGGCAAGTCATGGAAAAACAATCAAAGGGGCAGATGAAATTTGGTTTGCCTTAATAGGTGCGGGTATTGAAAAAAAAGGTGAAGTAAATAACCGCATGCAATTGTATCAAAATCAATTTGCTCAAACAATGGCCCATTTATTAGGCTACACATTTACGAGCAATCATCCAATTGGAGCAGTTCTTCCTTATTCTCCATAAATAAAAATATTCGTTTTAACAGATCCTTAATAAACATTGGACTGTCATTTGTTTCTTATAGTAGAATCAAATAAAACGTTTGAATGCAATCATACATGGACGACATACAAAGGATCTTGTATAAAAAATTAAATATTCATCCCAAATCGTTTACTACAAAAACAGATTTTAGAAATGGAATGGAATTAACAGACTGGGAGATCACCTATTTATTCAATGCAATTGAACAAAGCTTTCAAATTGTTATTTCAGATAAAGATGCGCACAAAATAAACAATGTACATCAATTAGTAAATATGGTGAAAAAAGCAGCACGCTAAATTATCTTCGGCTGGCAATTAATAAATTCAAATCAGTGAACTTAAGATCAAATTTTTGGCTGATATAAAAATCAGTTAATGATCCTTTGAATAAATATACCCCTTCACGAAGATTAAATTTATGCCAGATCATTTCATCCAATCCACCTTCATCACTTACCTCTAAAAGCAGGGGCATCAATACATTACTGATGGCCTGGCTTGCGGTGCGTGCAAATCCGCTTGGAATATTGGGAACACAATAATGAATCACATCGTGCTTAAGATAAGTAGGTTCTTGATAATTGGTTAATTCGCTGGTTTCAAAACAGCCACCCCTATCAATCGCAACATCAATGATGATACTGCCTGGTCGCATTGCGGCTACCATTTCTTCTGTAACAACAACCGGTGCCCTTCCCGATTCATTGCTCAACGCTCCAACTGCAACTTCACAGGTTTTCAATTGCTTTGATAAAATTCTCGGTTCTAATACACTGGTCCAAACACGTTGCCCCAAATTATTTTGCAATTGCTTTAATCGATATACATTATTATCAAAAACTTTTACAGAAGCGCCTAGGGCCAATGCATTTCTAGTTGCAAATTCTCCCACAATTCCTGCCCCTATAATAACAACTTTGGTTGGAGGTATTCCACTAATTCCACCTAAAAGAACTCCTTTACCATCATTAAAACTGCTTAAATATTGACCCGCAATAAGCATCACAGCACTACCCGCAATTTCACTCATGCTTCGAACAATGGGATAAGTGCCACTATCATCTTTAAAATTTTCAAAACTTAGTGCAGTGATTCTTTTCTCCATCATTTTTTCGATATACTCTTTTTTCAGAGCAGACAAATGAATAGGAGAAATGATTGTTTGATTCAACTGCAACAAAGGCATGTCTTCTTCTACCGGTGGAGCACTTTTTACCAGGATGGGACATTTATGAACAGCTGCTCTATCGTAAACAATGGTAGCTCCTGCTTCTGCATAATCTTTGTCTTTATAATGGCTTCCTTCCCCTGCTTTGTGTTCAACGGTTACATTGTTTCCATTGGCCACTAATACACCAACAGCATCAGGAGTTAAAGCAATTCTGTTTTCTTGAAAGGCGATTTCTTTTGGAATGCCAATATCGAGTTTAGCTCCTGGAATTTTAATGTCCAATACCTCTTCTAGTGTTTCATACAAAAGAGAGGGACTAATGCTTGGTTTGTTTGCTGCCATGTGATTTCTTAAAGGATGAAGTTAACGAAAACTCTTTAGTAAAATGGAAGCTTTACATTAAGCTTCTGGAGTAAACGTATAAATTCTGCGGGTTTGCTCATTGAGTACCTCAATAGCAACATGAAACGTATTTGCAGGCAATAATGCTGGTGCTTTTTCGGGCCATTCTACAAAACAAATATCTCCACTTAGCAGTATTTCTTCTACTCCAGCATCTATCGCTTCTAATTCATTTTTTATTCTATACCAGTCCATATGATGAATCGGCCCATTATTTTCGCTTTGATATTCATTGATTATGGCAAATGTTGGACTGCTAATGGCTTCCTTTACTCCTATGGATTCACAAAGTGCATGGATGAAAGTAGTTTTACCAGAACCCATGCTTGCATGAAATGCCCAAACCCGGAAATGCTGCCCCTCTTTCCAGGTGGCCATTGCAACAGATTTGATTTGACTTAATTCAAAAATTGCATCCATGAGGCAAAGATAATCCTCGAACGGTTAATATTATCCTTATCTCGAAAATGAAAGGGCGGCGCAGTTTCGTAATTTTGTAAGGATCGAAAGGAATACTATGGAAAAAGTGAATTGGAAAGTAAGTGGAATGAGCTGCACTAACTGTGCGCTGACAATAGACAAATATTTACAAGGAAAAGGCATGCAAGACGTCCGAGTAAATTTTTTGGGAGGCGAAGTGAGTTTTCAATTACCGGAAGGAATAAATAAAGCCAAGATACAAGAAGGAATAGACGGTCTAGGTTATGTCGTGAAAAATGGAGAGACCGGGAATTCAAAAAAACCATTTTTTAGTACGCACTTACAAAGATTTACATTTTGTGCTGTTTTTACTTTTCCTTTAATGCTGCACATGATCCCTGGATTGCATATTCATTTTTTAATGAATCCTTATTTACAAATAGCCCTAACAGTTCCTGTGTTTATTGTTGGAATGGATTTTTTTGGGAGAAGCGCAATGCATAGTCTATTGAAAGGCATTCCCAATATGAATGTTCTCATTGCAATAGGAGCAATTGCTTCTTTTGTGTATAGCTTATATGGAACTTTTACGAATCAGGCAGCAGAGTATCTTTTTTACGAGACAACAGCAACCATCATTACGTTGGTATTCTTAGGGAATTGGCTAGAAGACAAGTCTGTAGAAACGACTCAATCCGCATTAAGAAAATTAGTAAGTGCCCAACAATCGATGGCAAATATGATTGCTTATGACGATCAGCACCAGGAACATATTTTTCCTGTTGAAAGCAATACATTGAAAGTAGGAGATTTGATTTTAATTAAAAGCGGAGAAGCTGTCCCAATGGATTGTAAAATATTATCCGGAGAAATTAGCGTGGATGAATCGATTGTTACTGGAGAGTTTATTCCGGTGGACAAAAAAAGCAAAGACCTTTTGATTGGTGGAAGTATTGTTGTAAATGGCTCTGTTAAAGCATATGTGACTGCAGTTGGCGAAGACAGTATTCTGGGAAATATTTTACAATTGGTTAAAAATGCTCAAACCGAAAAACCACCCGTTCAACAATTAGCTGATAAAATAAGTGCCGTATTTGTTCCTGTGGTAATTGGCATTGCATTACTTACCATCGTTTTAAACTATACCATAGCTGATCAAACATTTACGAGTAGCTTAATGCGTGCAATTGCTGTATTAGTAATTGCTTGCCCCTGTGCAATGGGATTAGCTACTCCTGCTGCTATTGCAGTGGGTTTAGGCAGGGCTGCAAGAAATGGAGTGCTTTTTAAAAACACCAAGAGTTTGGAACTTTTTAAAGATATTCAACAAGTTGTTTTTGATAAAACAGGAACGCTAACTACCGGCAAATTTATAATTCAACAAATTGAGTTATCCGATGAAGGCAAAAAATATGGCCTTGAAGAAGTAAAAAAGATTGCCTATTCATTGGAAAAATATTCCAATCATCCATTGGCAAAAACAATTACAAAAGAATGGAAAACAAGCAATGAACTCCGTTTTACAAAAATAGAAGAGCAGAAAGGATATGGGATGAAAGCAGTAGATAAAGATGGCAATGAATATACTGCCGGATCATATCAAACTGCTATGCAATTAACCAAAGACCATAGCCACAATATTTATATTATTAAAAACAATGCCTTGCTAGGATGGATCGATCTATCTGATGAAATAAGACCTGAGGCATTTGCTGTAATGCAATACCTCCAAAAAAGAAATATTCAAACGATTTTGTTAAGTGGAGATAAACAAGCTTCCTGTGATTTAATTGCCCAGCAATTAAAAATCAATCAGGTTTTTGCAGAACAAACACCTGCACAAAAATTAGAAAAAATAGAATCACTTACTGCCAATAAACCTACAGTAATGGTAGGAGATGGTATCAATGATGCTCCTGCACTGGCTAAAGCAACTGTAGGCATATCATTGAGTGAGGCATCACAAATTGCCGTACAAAGTGCAGAAGTGGTTTTAATGAGCAATGGTATAAAGCATCTTCCATTGGCTTTAGGGCTTGGCAAACATACTTTTTTAACCATACAACAAAATCTTTTTTGGGCATTGTTGTATAATGTTGCAGCCATTCCTATAGCTGCATTGGGCTTTTTAAGCCCTAGTTTTAGCGCGCTTGCAATGGGAATTAGCGATGTTGTATTGGCCATCAATTCTGTAAGGCTTAATTTTAAGAAAGTCGTTTAATACCATTTGAGCCAAGCAACAGACATATTAAAGCAATATTGGAAGTATTCCCATTTTAGGCCATTACAGGAAGAAATCATTCAATCTGTTGTGGCAGGGAATGATACCTTGGCCTTATTACCTACTGGAGGTGGAAAATCAATTTGCTTTCAGATTCCTGGTTTAATGCTTGATGGATTATGCCTGGTAATAAGTCCATTGATCGCATTAATGAGAGACCAAGTTGATAATCTAAATAGTAAAGGAATTCCCGCGGCGGCATTACACAGTGGCTTAACTTTTTATGAAGTTAAAAATGTGTTGAAAGATGCCGCAGATGGAGTGTATAAATTTTTATATTGTTCTCCGGAGAGATTAGAAAGCAAACTCTTTATTGATTTTATTCCGGTCTTACCAATTGGTTTATTGGTGATTGATGAAGCACATTGCATTTCGCAATGGGGATATGATTTTAGGCCACCTTATTTAAGAATTGCGTCTACCAGAAAACAATTAGGGAAAATCCCTTTGATTGCGGTTACTGCATCTGCAACTCCAAGGGTACAAAAAGATATAATTAAGCAATTAGGACTAAAAGAAACTGCAGTATTTGGTCAATCTTTCGAAAGACCTAATTTGTCCTATAGTAGTTTTTTAGTAGAAAGTAAAATCAATAAAATACTCGACATTCTACAAAAAGTACAAGGCAGTAGTATCATTTATTGCAATAACAGAAAACAAACAAAGAAAATTGCAGAGGCTTTGATAATGCAAGGAATTGCAGCTGATTTTTATCATGCGGGCTTAGGGCAGCCTATCAGAGAAATGAAGCAACAGGCATGGTTGAATAATAAAATCCGTACGATGGTTTGCACCAATGCATTTGGAATGGGAATAGACAAACCAGATGTACGAGTAGTTATTCATCATGATATTACTGAATGTTTAGAAAATTATTACCAGGAAGCGGGCAGGGCTGGCAGAGACGGAAAAAGAGCATATGCTGTTTTATTGTATCAGAAAAAAGATACCATAGAATTGATGACCAATACACAGAAAAAATTTCCAACTATTAAAGTAATCAAGCAAGTGTATCAAGCAATTGCTGATTATTTACAAATACCTGTAGGAAGTGGAGAAGGCATGTATTACAATTTTGATTTAGCCAGTTTTACAAAAAACTTTAAGCTTGACTTGCTTTTAGTGATCAATGTTTTAAAGGTATTAGAACAGGAAGACCATATTCAATTTTCTGAAAACATTTTTTTACCCACCCAAATTTCATTTACAGTAGACAAGTCCGACCTGGATTTATTTGAAAACCAACATCCAAAATTAGAACCAGTCATCAAAGCCTTATTAAGAACATATGAAGGCATTTTTGACAATCGGGTCTCGGTGTATGAACAGCAGTTAGCAAAAACAGTCAATTGTACAATAGAAGAAATCAATCATTCATTAAAGCAGTTAAGCACTCATGGCATTATAGAATATATGCCCAAAAAAGAGAGTCCACAGATACAGTTTTTACTCAACAGAGCGCCAGCAGCTTATTTGGTCATCCACCAAGATGCATATTTAGAAAGGAAAAAATTATACCAAGAAAGAATTCAAACAATTATTGATTATACCAGTGAATATACCGATTGCAGAAGCAAATTCATCGCAGAATATTTCGGAGATAATGCCAGTAAAGATT
The DNA here is from genome assembly GCA_004294465.1 of Sphingobacteriia bacterium. Classification (GTDB taxonomy): domain Bacteria; phylum Bacteroidota; class Bacteroidia; order Chitinophagales; family Chitinophagaceae; genus Sediminibacterium. Next base: position 6,630 of record REAV01000169.1, read on the forward strand.
GTGGAATTTGTGATAACTGTTTAAAAGCAAAAAAGAAAAAAATAGGAGCTGCCGACTTTGCATTCATTGAAAATGAAATTAAAAGAAGTGTGGCTAATCCAATTCAATTAAATACATTTCTCGAGTCATTTCAACAATACAATAAAGAGCAAATATGGACCGTACTCGATTTTCTTCAGTCTGAAGAGAAAATTCATATTTCTGAATCAAAAGTAATCACCTGGCTGAATTAAGCTTATCGTTTCTTACTACTTGTTCTTCCTCCCAATCCCAACGCTCCTAATAAACTTCTGGTAATAATGGCCGCTGCTGTTCTGCCAACTTGTTTTACTACAGGATTGTCAAAGAAATTATCTTCTTTTTTAGTTGTCTTTGTAGTTGATTTTTCGGCTTCTTCGGATGCACTTGCTTCTTGCGCCGCGGCTAGTTTTGCTGTTAAAATTTCATAGGCACTTTCGCTGTCGATTACCTTATTGTATTTAGCTGCTAATTTACTATTTGCCGTTAAGTCGTCAATTTCTGTTTCAGTCAAAACATCCATTCTGCTTTTTGGTGAACAAAGCATGGTATGAATTAAAGGAGTTGGAATACCTTTTTCATTTAACAGTGTTACAAATGCTTCACCTATACCCAATTGGGTAAGTAATTCATCCACGTCATAATAGGTAGATTCAGGAAAATTTTCTGCTGCTTGTTTGATGGTTTTTCTGTCAGCAGCGGTAAAAGCCCTTAATGCATGTTGCACTTTTAATCCTAGCTGACTAAGAATTGATGCAGGAATATCCTGAGGATTTTGAGTACAGAAGAAAATACCAATCCCTTTTGATCGTATTAATTTGATGATCGTTTCTAATTGTTGCAATAATGCATCTGATGCTTCTTGAAAAATCAAATGGGCTTCATCAATAAATAAAATGAGTTTGGGTTTATCAAGGTCTCCTTCTTCAGGACAAGTAGCATATAATTCAGCCAATAATTGCAACATGAATGTAGAGAATAATTTAGGCTTATCCTGCATATCAGTAACCCTTAATATGTTGAGTACACCTCTCCCATCGTCGCTGATTCGCATGAGATCATCTATTTCAAAACTCTTTTCACCAAAAAAAACATCAGCACCTTGCTGCTGCAATTCAACCACTTTTCTTAAGATAGTTCCTGTAGTGGTAGTTGATATTTTGCCATACGCTTTTTCTAATTCCGCTTTCCCTTCTGCTCCCACAAATTGTAATACTTTGATGAAATCTTTTAAATCGAGCAAAGGCATGGTATTGTCGTCGCAATACTTAAAGATCATAGATACTACCCCACCCTGTGTATCGTTGAGCCCGAGAATTTTACTTAATAGTACAGGCCCAAATTCACTCACAGTTGCCCTCATTTTTACGCCTTTACCTTCATTGAGTGTCATTAGCTCCACCGGATAAGCAGCAGCTTTCCAGGTCATACCGATTTTCGAAGATCTTTCTGCAATTTTATCATTAATAGACCCTTCTGCTGCTAATCCACTCAAATCTCCCTTGATATCCATTAACAGAACGGGAACGCTATTATCGCTTAAGCATTCGCTGATCATTTGAAGCGTTTTCGTTTTTCCTGTTCCTGTAGCTCCTGCAATTAACCCATGTCGATTCATTGTTTTTAGCGGAAGATAGATTGAAGCGCCAGCTACCACTTCTCCGTCTAAGATTCCAGCACCAATTTGTACATTTTCTCCTTTGAAAGTATAGGTTTGCTGAACTGTTTCGAGAAAAGCAGCTTTATCGGACATGGCTTGAAGTTTATTGCAAAATACCGAAATGATTTGAAGATTTTAACAAAAAATTGGAAGGGCAAATCATTACCTTGCAGGTACAATAATTCTATATTCATATAAACAAAAGAAATATGGACGACAAAAAACAGTTTAAGATTTTACTTTGCGAAGACGATACTAATTTGGGAATGGTTTTAAAAAACTACCTCGAGCTCAACGATTACGAAATAACTTTAGAAAGAGACGGACGTCTTGGCTTAGCCGCATTCCAACGTGAAAAATTTGACATTTGCCTTTTAGATGTAATGATGCCCAATATGGATGGATTTACATTGGCAGAAGAAATTCGTGATATCGATCCAGATGTGCCTTTGTTTTTCTTGAGTGCAAAAACGATGAAGGAAGATATTATTCAAGGGTATAAATTAGGTGCCGACGATTATATTACTAAGCCATTTGACAGCGAAGTATTGTTAATGAAAATCAAAGCAATCCTTAAAAGGAACGAAGAAGAAAACAGAATCAGCGATAATGTTGAATTTGATTTAGCTACTTATCACTTCAATCCAAAATTAAGAGAACTTAAAAAAGGAGACTTAGTGCAAACCCTTTCTCCAAAAGAAAATGATTTGTTGAAAATGTTGGCTGAACATAAAAATGATTTATTGCCTCGTGAAAGAGCATTGAAAAAGATTTGGGGAAGTGACACTTATTTCAATGGAAGAAGCATGGACGTTTACATTGCTAAATTGCGTAAATATCTAAAAGAAGATCCAACAATTGAAATTGTAAATATTCACGGAAACGGATTCAGATTAGTTGCTCCCTAAACCTGGGCAAACAACTGAATCGGATGCTAACTAAATAGCTCTCCCGCTTCCCCGCTTTTCATAGTAACCCCAAGATGATTGTAAGCTTTCAACGTAGCTTCTCTCCCTCTTGGGGTTCTTTGTAGGAAGCCTTCTTGAATCAAAAAGGGTTCATATACTTCTTCGATGGTACCCGATTCTTCACCTACTGCAGTTGCAATGGTAGTAATGCCAACAGGGCCACCTTTAAACTTATTAATAATGGTAGAAAGAATGCGGTTATCCATTTCATCTAAACCATGGGCATCTACATTCAATGCCTTTAATGCATGCTGGGTAATTCCTAAATCGATATTGCCATCATTCAACACCTGGGCAAAATCGCGCACTCTGCGAAGTAAGCCATTGGCAATTCTTGGAGTACCCCTGCTTCTGCCTGCAATTTCTTTTGCAGCATCTTTGGTAATGCTTGTAGACAAAATACCAGCACTTCTTTCGATGATCTTTTGAAGAACGGATGCATTATAATATTCAAGTCTCGACTTAATTCCAAAACGCGATAATAAGGGAGCGGTTAACAAACCACTTCTTGTAGTAGCACCGACTAGAGTAAATGGATTTAAATTGATCTGAATACTTCTTGCATTAGGACCTGTATCGATCATGATATCGATTTTGAAATCTTCCATGGCAGCATAGAGGTATTCTTCTACAACAGTACTAAGGCGATGAATTTCGTCGATAAACAACACATCATTCGGTTGAAGGTTGGTAAGCAAGCCAGCTAAATCACCCGGCTTTTCTATTACTGGCCCGGAAGTTTCTTTAATATTAACTCCTAACTCGTTGGCAACTATTCTACTCAATGTGGTTTTACCTAAACCTGGGGGACCATGAAATAAAACATGGTCTAAAGCCTCACCCCTCAACTTGGCTGCTTTGATAAAAATCACCAAATTTTCGATCAATTGAGATTGACCAGAAAAGTCATCAATTTGACTGGGTCTGATGGCATTCTCAAATTCTTTATCAGCTGGATTCAGCTGATTTAATTCGTTTCTGAGGTGGTCGTTTGGCATATATCATCGAAATTACAAAAAATGCCGTCCTATCTTTGAATAAATTGTAGAAATGGATCAAAGAACAGCTTTATTATTAGGAGCTACTGGTTTAACGGGTGGATTATTACTCGATTTACTATTAGCGTCTGACCAGTATACGAAAGTGATTATATATGTTCGAAAGTCTATTCAAAAACAGCACCCAAAATTGGTTGAACAAATAATCAATTATGATGCTATTGATACTGCTGTAGATGCCGATGATGTTTTTTGTTGTTTAGGAACCACTATTAAAATTGCTAAAACAAAAGAAGCATTTGAAAAAGTTGATTTACATTATCCTTTGAAGATTGCTTCCCTTCAGCAAAAAGCTGGCAGCAAACAATATTTAGTAGTGAGTGCAATGGGTGCAAATGCAAAATCTTCAATATTTTATAGTAGAACAAAGGGCTTGATGGAAGAAGGTCTAGCAGCTATCGGATTTAATGGTTTATATCTTTTCAGGCCTTCCTTTATAGTAGGCAACAGAAAAGAGGAACGCATGGGTGAGAAAATAGGGATCATTATTTCTACAATTCTTTCACCAATAATGATTGGTCTATTGAGAAATTATCGACCAGTTAAAGCAGCAGATATTGCGGCATCTATGTTGAAGCATGCGTTGAGTGGTCAAACTGGCAAAGAGGTTATTTTAAGTGGGGAGATATAGCATTCCTAATTTTCTATATCAATATCGTATTTATCTAAAAGCCCAACAATTCCTGATATAGAAAATTTGGCTTTATTTATTCGATTTATTTCAGGATTGATGGAATAATTGAAAGCAGTTCTAAAATCAGTTTTTTCCAAAATTGTATTTTCAAATACTGCTCTTGTTAAGTCGCAATTATCGAAAATAGTAGCAGTTAAATCGCAGCCCACAAAATCTACTTCCTGAAATTGTGAATTTTTAAAAATAGTACTTTTAAGTTTAGTCTGATAAAATGAAGAGTGTGTCAAATTACAATTATCTATACTAAATGAAAGCCCGAATTGATTGCAATTTTCAAAGTGAAGCCCTAACATTTTACACTCCATAAATTGGACACCCCTGAATGCAGTGTTATTAAGTTTTGCTAAACTTATATTACAACCCAAAAATTCACATTCCGAAAACTTGATGTCTGTAAGGTCAGCATTTGAAAAGTTGCATGTTATAAACCTGCAGTTTTCATACTCCCCTTTCTTTAATGCAATAAGCGAAAAGTCTACTTTCTCAAAAGTCTTGTCCTCTATATAAATTGGATCCATTGTAACTTTTCTATGTTTCTAAAATTTGGCTTCGCGCTTACAAACTTAAATGTTTAATAACATATCTACATTTTCTCCATTATGCCAAAATTGTCCAACCGGTACAAAATTATTTTTTTTATAATAATTCACCGCCTTTTCATTGTCTGCCTGAACGCCTCCCCATAAAACAATTCTTTTGACTCCGGCTTTTTTAAGGTCGGCAAGTATATAATAAAACAATTTGTTTCCAATACCAAAACTTTGCCACGAATCAGCAACTGAGGGGGCAAATTCACAGTCAATTTTATTGTCGAGTTGAATTCCGTAAGAAAGATATCTATTATAGTCGCTTTCTAAATAGCCTATTTTAATAATGGAATAAGCAATAATGTCATTCGAATCAATTGATTGTGCTACATAACCCAAATGAATTGCTGGGTTATCATAAAAATCAATGACAGATTGCTTGTCGAATTGGTGCGGCCCAAAACGCTTTTTTGTTTCCATACTCAAATTTTCAAGATAGGAAAGCAAATTATCTAAATCGTTGGAGTGCAGTTTTCGTAAAAGAACTTGTTGATTATTTTTTGTTTCAACGATCATTTATTTTCTAATAAATTTAATTACGATAATAATTTTTTTATTTCACTGCTCAAGGCTTGCTCATTTTTAAAATCCCCTATTTCTACAAACCGTATAATACCTTTTTTATCAACAATAACTGTAGCAGGATAGGTAGCTATTCCATATAAATCAATTAAATGTTGCGCATTCACAATATGAGTAAAATTATATTGTTTAGCTTTTAAAAAAGTTTCAATTGCCTTTGCAGATTGATGATTGATACTCAAAAACACAACAGGTTGACCCTCAAAACTAGCTTTTACATTATTTAAAATGGGCAATTCCTTAATACAAGGCTGACATTCAACAAACCAAAAATTGAGTACAAGCACTTTATTATTAAAGTCTGTCGATTTTATTTCATTACCAGCCAGCGTTTTTCCTACAAAGGGCGTCAGCGGTTCATTTAATTTAAAAGGATTGTACTTGGTTAGTTCTATAGTTGTGCCATTGCCACTGCTAATGGTAGATTTAATCGGCTCTCCTTTAGGAGTGAAATCTGCTTTGAGCCTACTATTCATTCCCATCATACCAATAATATCTTGTTGATAGGTGCTATTATTTCCTACAACATATTTTTCTTCATTGGCTACTTTTGCAACATCCTCCAAAAAGCTGTCTGTATAATTAATCAAACTAATCTCATTCATAACCAACAGATTCTCCATACCTGGAAACTTCATTCTGGGGGCTTCCCTATACTTTATTTTTACTGGCAATCCATTTAAATCACTAAAAATATATTTAAAATTATTCAAGTCTATTTTCAAGTCCTTAAAATACCAGACTTCAATATCCATATTTTGATCATCAATTAGGCAATGAATAATGGCTATATTGCATAATAGCCCATTTATGGTTAAGGTATCCTTTAGATACTGATACTTGAAATTTTCCTTATTATATAAACCCATTTCAAAAAGCTGATCCTCTGCTTCAGTAAAAGAAATAAAAGTTTCATTATTAGTTGCATATTTAACTGCTAGATCCTCTGAAGCTTTTTTGATTGATGTTAATTGCAACCTTGCAATCATTTTTTTGCTTTGCAAAACATTTTCATCAAACATAAATTCTAAAGGAGAAGTGACTTCAGTTTTTTTATCGTTCAGTTTATTTTCTGAAGTTCTATATTAATCAGACCACGGTTTTTTAGAGCATCTATCAAAGTATGAATATTTTTTAGACACAAACTTAAAAATCTATAGCATTAAAAAACTAAAATAAATTACACCCGAATTTTTGAATTCGGTAAAATATAGTGTTTTAGTTTTAGTTTTAGTTTAGTTTA
>REAV01000170.1 GCA_004294465.1 Sphingobacteriia bacterium
AGTTGAAATAAACCGTTTTACTATCTGGTCCCCAAAATGCATTGGAAGGAGAGTTGCCGATCCATTTTGGATCTTGCATAATTTTATCTACTGTAAGGGTTTGTGCGTTGCTATAATTTGCAACCAGCACTAGGCATAAAATGAATAATTTTTTCATGTATATATTTTGCATGATAAATCTATTACAAACTGCGCAGTAAATTAAAAAGGGGAGATTTTATTATTTATATGGATGAACAGAGAATTCAATCAAGCGAAGAACCAATAATTATTGAACTTGCAATAAATCAATAACAATTAACCAACAGCCGTTATTTGTAATAATTATTCTCTTCAATATATACCCTCACTTTTTCGGGCACTAAATAACGTATGGATTTTCCTGCTTGAATAGAATTGCGAATATGGGTTGCAGAAATAGTGAGTAGTGGTGCATCTAAAATCCTAACTCTCGCTTCATACATATCAGTAACAGTATAGCCTGGTCGATTATAAACAATGAAACTATAGTTGCTCATCAACAATGCTGCATTCTTCCACTTGGGTAAATTTTGAAAACTATCGCTTCCCATGATAATGGTGAACTCATGTTGAGGATATTTTTCTTGCAAATAAACCATCGTATCGATGGTATAAGACGGTCGAGGCATTTTGAATTCAATATCCGAAACCCTGAATCTGCTATCATCTTCAATTGCTAACTGAGCCAAATGCAAACGATGGTATTCGTTTAATAATCCGCCTTCTTGTTTAAAAGGATTTTGGGGAGAAACAATCAGCCAGACTTGTTGTAAATCAGTTTGATTAATTACATGGCTGGCAATGATCAGGTGGCCAATATGAATGGGATTAAATGAACCAAAATACAATCCAATTTTCATGTAACTAGTTGATAATCAATTAATTAATTCAAATCTTGCTCAACAAATATACTACTTGCTTCACTGATCCTTAAGCTCAAAGTATATCCAGAAACAGCTATAGAAATGGGGTCTCCTAAAGGAGCAACCTGCACTACTTGTACCAATTCTCCTGGTACACAACCCATTTCCATTAACTTGATAAAAATATCGTCTTTTTCAAAAGAGTGAATAATTCCTTTCTCGCCCGCATGTAATTCCGACAATCGCTTCATTCATTATAGATTATTGGTAAAGGTAATGGGCGATGTATTGGTTTTGTTACGAATTTTGGAGTAATCAATTACCATGGCTAAAATCAATTTCAGATCAGGAGATCAAACTTTTTCTTTTCCCAATAAAACCCTACTCAAGGCTTTTATTGAAAAGCTAATAAAAAAGGAGGGGGGTGTTTTATCCAATATCGATTATGTCTTTTGTTCGGATGAGTTCTTGCTCCAAATGAACAGAGATTTTTTACAGCATGATTATTATACCGACATCATCACTTTTGGTTTATCAGAAAAAAACCAACCGATAGAAGCGGAGATTTATATCAGTATCGACCGTGTAAAAGACAATGCTAAAACATTAGAGAATAGCTATCATCAAGAAATGCTCCGAGTAATTTTTCATGGGGCACTTCATTTATGTGGTTTTAAAGACAAAACAAAAAGTGAAATTTCTACCATGAGGGCCAAAGAGGATCAATATTTGCAGCTATTTGCCAAATCCCTAAAATGAGCAGAAAGCGTCTTTTCTTATCCTTTTTACCCCTTTTATTTAGTTTATTTCTAAATAGTCAGCCAATTAGCTCTGTTATATTGGAAGACAAACCATTTGTGCCCTTGGCAAAAATCAACCAAACATTGCTCCATCAGCTGGAACAAAGCCCAATTTTTTTAAACGCTTCCCAGCTCGAAAAAGACTTTATTTACTGGACCAACTTTGCCCGTTTATACCCGGTTTCTTTTTGCGATAGTGTATTAATTCCTTTTCTAAAAGAACAACCCTCTACAAATGGAAAGGAGGCTAAACAGTTAATTGCGGACTTAAGTAAAGGGGAAGCGCTACCCATTTTAATTCCTGATAGCCGATTAACAAATACCTCCAATGAGCACGCAGTAGATCTATCGAAAAGGAAGGGAGTAATTTCTCATCAATCCAAAGATGGTAAAAGCTTTAATCAACGAATGAAAAATGCTGGGGTACTTTCTTGTTCTGCAGAAAATATCTCACTTGGTCAAGAAGACCAACTAGTAGCACTTCTTTTATTGTATTTAGATATTGGCTTGCCAGATGCAGGTCATAGAAAAAATCTAATGAACCCAGGTTTTACATTTATGGGAGTAAATGTACAGAAGCTAAAAAACTCGGATCAATTCATCACCGTGCAAGATTTCAGGTGCCCTCAATAGAATTATCGATGTTCCACGAATCACTGTTTCCCTCTGAAACATTTTTTGGGTGTTCCACGAATCACATTTAACTTTATCTGAAAGGAGACCAGGTCAGACCGGTTTAGTCAGACCACCGGTTTAAATGGGAAATCTAAAAACTAATGGTCAACCCGATCATGAAACCGGTCAGATCGGTTTGGTCTGACCATCAGGGGTCTTAGGATAAACAGGGGTTTAAAGAAAAAATATGGACAAGACATCTACCGATTCAAGTGAAAAAAGAAAATGGCAATTGGCCTTTAGAAGATATGTAATGGAGGGAACCCCCAGTGAAGCCTATGCTCCATACTTTGGATTAGACAAAGTCAACCTGAGAAAATGGTTTGAACTTCAATTCTCAGAAGGCCTTTCCTGGGAAAGCTTTGCCACCAATTGGCAATTTGACCATATTGTACCGGTTGCTTATTTCAATTTCAACCTGGAAGAAGACCTTTTGCTTTGCTGGAATTTTGTAAATATCAGGGTGGAAACAATTCATTCAAACAAGAACCGCGGAAACAAGGTAGATGTATTGGCGGTAAAAAAATACTTTACTGACCTTTATGAGAGAACAGGCTATTGGGCCTGTAAGAAAATGTTGGAGAAAATTGAGACAATAGAGATTACTAATATTGAAGCAAACGAAAAGCTAATTTCTTTTCTAACAGAAAATAAAACCTGGTTGGCCGAACTAGGCAACCTCAACAAAGAAGAGTTTGCCCAATACAATTCAGGCACACCTATAAAAGATATTCTGCTGGAAAGAGAAATCCTAAAAAAATTCGGATAACCCATCCACTAAGTATCTTTGCACCATGTTTCAAGAGTATGATGTAATAGTAGTAGGTGCCGGACATGCGGGCTGTGAAGCGGCAGCGTCGGCAGCTAACTTGGGTAGCAAGGTTTTATTGGTAACAATGAACATGCAAACCATTGCTCAAATGAGCTGTAACCCGGCCATGGGTGGAATTGCCAAAGGACAAATAGTTAGAGAGATTGATGCGATGGGCGGATACAGTGGAATAGTAACCGACCTCAGTACTATTCAATTTAGAATGCTGAACCTGAGTAAGGGGCCAGCCATGTGGAGTCCAAGAGCACAAAATGACAGAATGTTATTTGCTGCAACCTGGAGAGAGATGTTAGAGAAAACACCCAATGTAGATTTCTATCAAGACATGGTGAAATCTATTATCATCGAAAAAGAAAAAGCCTGTGGAGTAATTACTGGAATGGGTCATGAGATCAGGTCGAAATCGGTGGTGGTTACCAGTGGAACATTTTTAAATGGAGTAATACATATTGGAGAAAAAAAATTTGGCGGAGGAAGGGTTGCAGAAAAAGCAGCCACAGGAATTACTGAACAATTGGTTGAATATGGTTTTGAAAGCGATCGATTAAAAACCGGAACCCCTCCAAGAGTAGACGGCAGAAGCCTAGATTACTCAAAAATGGAAGAACAAAAGGGCGACGAACATATAGTAGGTTTTTCTTATATGAACACACCAAAAGTAAAAGCTGCTGATCAGAGAAGCTGCTTTATTACTTATACCAATCAAACGGTTCACGATCTATTAAAAACAGGTTTCGATCGGAGCCCAATGTATCAGGGAAGAATAGAGGGTGTTGGCCCAAGATATTGTCCGAGCATCGAAGATAAAATTAGCAGGTTTGCAGACAGAGACAGACATCAATTATTTGTAGAGCCCGAAGGATGGAATACCGTAGAAATTTACGTGAACGGATTCTCTACCTCCTTACCAGAAGAAGTACAAAATCAGGCATTAAGAATGGTGCCCGGATTTGAAAACTGTAAAGTATTCAGACCCGGTTATGCAATTGAATATGATTATTTCATGCCTACACAACTGAAGCATTCTTTAGAAACCAAAATGGTGAGCAACCTATTTTTTGCAGGACAGATAAATGGAACTACTGGTTATGAAGAAGCGGCATGTCAGGGTCTGGTTGCCGGAATCAATGCCCATCAAAAAGCAAAACACCTAGAACCATTCGTACTAAAGAGAAGTGATGCCTATATAGGTGTACTGGTAGACGACCTGATCAATAAAGGAACTGACGAACCATATAGGATGTTTACCAGCAGAGCAGAATTCAGAACCTTGTTGCGTCAGGACAATGCAGACATTCGATTAACCGAAAGGAGCCATCAACTTGGATTGGCTAAGGACGAAAGACTTCAACTGGTAGAAGAAAAACTAAAAGAAGTTGGCACCGTTAAAAACGTATTAAAGGATTTAAGCATCGAACCGGAAGATATCAATGAATATTTCGGAGAAATCAATTCGGCTTCTATCAACGAAAAACAAAAAGCTACTAAAATAATTTTAAGGCCAAGTGTAACCATACCATCTTTAGTGGAAATTATACCCGCCTTAAAAGAAAAACTATCAGGTATAAGCGATGTAGCCATTGAACAGGCCGAAATACAAATAAAGTATGAGCGCTATATTGAAAAAGAACAAGCACTGGTAGATAAAATGAGTGAACTTGAAAACATGCGCATTCCGGAAAATTTTGATTACAATAAGCTATCTGCTTTATCCAATGAAGCCTTGCAAAAATTGAAAAAAATAAAACCAGCAACCCTAGGCCAGGCGAGTAGGGTAAGTGGAGTTAACCCAAGCGACATACAAATTCTGATGGTGTATATGGGACGTTAAATAAACTATCTTTAGATAAAGATTGCTTATGAACCGTTGGTTAAAATATGCATTGATTGGTATCGGAACATTATTTACTTTATTAATATTGTTGTTTGCAGGAGTAAGTTTTTATATCAATTCTAACAAAGCAGAATTAATCAGTAAATTTAAAAAAGAGGCAGAAACAAAATACCATACCCAGGTTACTATAGACGATTTATCATTATCGCTTTTTAAAAACTTTCCATCTCTTTCTTTGATCGTAGAAAACGTTGACGCAAAGGGTCCGATGTATCAAATACATAAACACAAGTTTTTCTCGGCATCCAAAATATACTTAAGACTGAATACGCTTGCATTATTAACGGGCAAGTTGTCAATCGGGAAAACACTTATTTCCAACGGCAATATCTATATATACACCGATTCAACAGGTTTAAATAATTTAAGTTTTTTTAAGTCAGGAATAGAAAAAGATAAGAAAGCAAAAAAACCATTGGTATTACCAGACAATATAGAATTTCAAAATTTTGATTTAACCATCGAAGACAAACAGAAAGAAAAATTATTTTCTTTTTTAATCAACAATTTTGAAGCAAAAACAACCGTAAAAAGCGACACAAGTTTTATAGATATTAAGAAAAATATTTTGGTAAAAAGCCTTGGCTTTAACCTGGCAACAGGAGCGTTTTTAATGAATCATATATTAGAAGGAGAATACCAGGTAGCATTGAATACAAAAACAAACGACCTGAGTTTTGGTGACATTCAAATGAATATTTCTAAACAACCATTTTCTTTTAAAGGAAAATTTGTTTTTGGTGATAGTGGTCATTTTAATTTGGATATAAAAACTAAAAAAATTTCCTACCCTTTTGCCCAAACACTGGTTACCCAACATATTGCAAAAGCATTGAAAAATGTTGCTATGGACAAATCTGTAGAAGATGTCCATACAACATTAGAGGGGTCTTTAAATGGAGGTGATCCGCTAGTAATTGCTAGATTCATTATTAAAGAAACAAAATTAACCACTCCACTGGTTTCATTTGATAAAGCCAGTTTCAGCGGATTTTTTTGTAATGAAATTGTTCCGGGCGTACCAAGAAAAGACCCCAACTCTACTATACGAATCAATCAATTATCAGCTGATTGGCAGGGAATACCGATTAAAGCCGATTCTGTTGAAGTCTTAAATTTATCTGAAGCTCATGTTAATGGTTCGTTCAGTTCAGACTTTCAATTGTCTACCTTCAATAATATAATCAATAGTGATAAAATCATTTTTTCTGACGGAGAAGGAAAATTAAAAATCCATTACAATGGACCATTAAAAAACATCAGTAACAATAACGCTTTAATTGATATATCGTTTTTACTGAAAAAAGGCAATATTACTTATAGGCCTTTAAAGTTGGTTATTACTGAATGTGTTTCAGATATGACTATCAATAATTCAAACCTGAACATAAACAATCTGTCAGCGAAAAGTTCCAATGGGAGTAAAATCACTATTACAGGAGCGGCTAAAAACACACTTTCTCTTCTTGGAGATAATGGAAGGAAAGCGGACGTAAGGGTCAATATATATAGCCCTCTTTTAGATTTATCGGGTATCTCCAGTAAAGTGGGCAGAGATAAATCAACAGTGAAAAAGAAATCAAATAATGGCATTAATAAAACAATCAATCAATTTGATCATATTCTAGAAAAAGAAAAAATTTCAGTCTATATAAAGGCTGATAAAATAATCAACAAAAACCTACAAGCAAATAATTTTATAGCAGACTTCGATTTTCAAGAAGGATCTTACAGAATCAGAAATGTAGAATTTGGTATTGCGGGCGGTTCATTAAAATTAAATTCCTCTATTCAAGAAATTGGAACAAATCGACATACACTCAACTCTTCTGTTTCTATTAATAATATTGATGCTCGTAAACTATTCTATGCTTTCGATGATTTTGGAATGGAAGGAATTGGTTATAAAAATCTTACAGGCCAGTTAACCGCTAATGGTAGCTTTTCTACTAACATTAGTGCTGCTGGTGTTTTGGACAAAAAAACAATCAACGGAAATTTGAATTTTTCTTTAAAAAACGGAAGCCTGATTAATTATGCGCCTATCATGAAGATTCAGGAGATTGCTTTCAAGAAAAGAGATTTTTCTGATATTAAGTTTGTTGAAATAAAAAACAAGGTAAGTATCAAAGAAGGAATCGTTTCTGTTCCTAGAATGCAAATTGAATCAAGTGTGTTCAATCTTTTCATTGAGGGGCAGTATGGTTTTGCTGGAAACACCGACTTAAGAATTCAGGTTCCTTTTAAAAATCTAAAAAAAGTGGACCCCGCCGAAATGTCGAAAAAAGCAAATAATAAAGAAAAAGGCGGGGCCAGTGTTTATCTGAGAGCAAAAACCGGTTCTGATGGAAAAATAGGTATCGCGATTGATGCTTTTGGGGCGGTCAGAAAGAACAATGTAGAGACACCAGAAAAGAAATGATACTTGGTTGCAATTAAAGACTTCGCCCATTCATCCCTAATTTTAACAGTAGTTGGTTGACCATTAAAGGAATTTAGTACATTTAGAATCCTTAATAAATCAACCAAATTATGAGAAAAATCAAGCTGTTGTTTTCTTGCTTGCTGTTTGCTTCTATGCTACAGGCGCAGGAAACATTTCCGGTTAACGGAATTACAGACAAACGTGATGGCTGTTTTGCTTTCACCAATGCTACCATTGTAAAAGACGCACAAACCACCATAACCAATGCAACACTGGTTATTCGTGAAGGAAAGATTGTTGCCGTTGGAGCTGGCATAGCCATTCCCAAAGATGCAACGGTAATAGATTGTAAGGACAAATTCATTTATCCTTCTTTTATTGATATTTATACCGATTATGGTATTCCTCAACCGCAAAGAGCTCAGGGTCCTGGGGCAACCAATCCTCAAGATTTTTTTAGAGCACAACAATCTCAATCTATCGCTTCTACACAAAAGGGAGCATATGGATGGAATGCTGCACTAAAAGCGGATGTTGATGCTGTAAGAGTTTTTTCTGTAGACGAAGCAAGAGCAAAACCATATCGTGAAAGCGGATTTGGCGCTGTACTAACTCACCAAAAAGATGGAATAGTTAGAGGTACGGGATCATTTGTAAGTCTCGCAAATGAAAAAGAGAATTTTGTAATCATCAAAGAAAAGGCTAGCGCCAACTATTCATTTAGTAAAGGAACTTCTACGCAAAGCTATCCTTCATCAATGATGGGAAACATTGCTTTATTGCGTCAAACCTATTTAGATGCATCATGGTACAAGTCTAACCCTGCAGCAGCTAAAGAAGAAGGCGTTAATCTTACATTGAAAAACTTCAACGACAATCAATCGCTTCCTCAAATTTTTGATGCACAAGACAGAGGCACCGATTTATGGAACGTGATGAGAGCTGATAGAATTGGAGATGAAGCGGGTGTTCAATATATAATTAAAGCAACAGGTAAGGAATATCAGCGCATTAAAGATGTGGCTGCAACAAAAGCGCCATTAATTGTAAATGTGAATTTTGCTCAGGCTCAAGATGTAGAAGACCCAAATGATGCAAGGCTGGTTTCATTAGCAGACATGAAAGCCTGGGAATTGGCTCCTACAAACCCTGCCAGCATTGAAAAAGCAGGCATTCCTTTTTGTTTAACTGCTGCTGATTTACGTGATCCGAAAACCTTCTTAACCAATTTGCGTAAGGCTATAGAATATGGCTTAACAGAAAAAGGAGCAATGGAGGCTCTCACCAAAAATCCTGCAACTTGGTTAGGAGTATATGATAAAGTGGGAAGTATTGATGCGGGCAAATTAGCAAACTTTGTTATTACAACTGCTCCAATATTTTCTGATAGGTCTACTATTTTACAAAACTGGATTCAGGGAGAAAAATATGCAGTGAGAGAAGATGCCTGGTATAGCATTGCAGGTACTTATAATTTAGTAGTAAATAGTAATGCTGGAACACAAGCATATACACTCGATGTAAAATCGAATAGTCAAGCAAATTTAATTGGTAAAGATACTGTTGCCGCTAAATTTAGTTTTGATGGCAAGGCTGTTAAGATTGGTTATGCTCCAGGACAAAGACGCAGAACTCCACCTGCAGGATTTGGTGGTGGATTTCCTGGAGGTGGTGGTGCTGGAGGATTTGGTGGCACTGCTGCTGCGGTTACCTTACCTGCGAATGCAACCAGATTAACAGGATATAGCAATGGAAATACATGGAATGGTACCGGAGTAGATTCATCTGGATATCCTATTACATGGAGCGCAAGCCTGGTTTCATTAACAACTGCAAAAGCAGATAGCACAAGAGCAAAACCAATTCCAAAAACCGGCGGTTCTTTCTATCCGTTTACCGCATTTGGAAACAGTGATAGCACATTACCAAAACAAGAAACGGTGTTGTTTAAAAATGCAACAGTTTGGACAAGTGAAAAAGCAGGAAAAATTGAAGGTGGAGATGTGTTGGTTAAAAACGGAAAAATTGTAAAAGTAGGAAAAGGCTTAAGCGATGCTTCTGCAAGAGTGATTGATGCAACTGGTAAACACTTAACTGCTGGTTTAATTGATGAACACTCGCATATTGCTTCTGCATCAACCAATGAAGGCGGTCAATCAGTAACTTCTGAAGTACGTATTCAAGACAACTTAGATCCGGATGATATTAATATCTATCGTCAATTAAGTGGTGGTGTTACTACTTCACACATTTTACATGGTTCTGCAAACACCATAGGTGGTCAAACGCAATTGATCAAATTACGTTGGGGAGTAAATGATGAAGAATTGAAGTTTAAAGGTGCAGATCCTTTCATCAAATTTGCATTGGGCGAAAACGTTAAACGTTCTTCATCACAACAAGGAAATACCCGTTTCCCTGATACAAGAATGGGTGTTGAACAAGTTTTAACTGATGCATTCAACAGAGCGAAAGCATATGATGCTGCAAGAAAAGCTGCTGGCGGAACTGCAGTAAGAAAAGATTTAGAATTGGAGGCTTTAGCAGAAATCATGAATAAGAAAAGATTCATTACTTGTCATAGTTATGTTGCAAGTGAAATTTTAAGCACTATGCGTGTAGCAGAAAAATTTGGTTTCCGTGTAAACACATTCACTCATATTTTAGAAGGATATAAGGTTGCTGACAGAATGAAAGAACACGGTGCAGCGGCTTCTACTTTCTCTGATTGGTGGGCATATAAAAACGAAGTGCAGGATGCAATTCCTTATAATGCAACCATCATGACAAAAGTGGGTTTAAATGTTGCTATCAATTCAGATGACGCAGAAATGGCTCGCAGATTAAATCAAGAAGCGGCTAAGTCGGTGAAATATGGCGGACTTACAGAAGAAGAAGCTTTAAGAATGGTTACCATCAATCCTGCAAAAATGTTGCATGTAGATGATAAGGTTGGAAGCATTAAAGAAGGTAAAGACGCCGACCTGGTTTTATGGAGCGACAATCCTTTAAGCATTTATGCAAAATCTTTGTATACTATGGTGGATGGTATTATTTATTTCGACAGAGAAAAAGATGCGGCAATGAGAAAACAAGTGAAAGCGGAGCGTACCAGATTGATTGGTAAAATGGTAGGCGAGAAAAGAGGCGGAGCTCCGGTTTCTCCTTTTACTCCAAGCTTTAAATATATCAGCACTTGTTTAGATCATGGACATAAATTAGGAATGTTAGAAATAGATCTAGAAGATTTGGAATTGAATCATGCTAACCACTAAAACAAGAACAATGAAAAAATTATTATATACATTAAGTAGTTTGTTGTTGCTTTCGGGTATTGCAACAGCACAAGAAACAATCTATCCTGCTAAACAGCAGAAAGGATTGATGTTCATTACCAACGGAACAGTTCACATTGGTAATGGCACCGTTATAGAAAATGCAACAGTAAAAATCAATAACGGCAAAATTGAAGAAGTAGGAACCAATATTGCCGTTCCTGCAGACGATGTTCGTGTTTTTAATGTAAAAGGAAAACATGTTTATCCGGGATTAATTTTACCAGCTTCTGGATTAGGACTTATAGAAATTTCTGGAATTAGAAGCACAACCGATTTAAACGAAATTGGTGACGTAAACCCAAGCATTCGTTCAATAAGTGCTTATAATGCAGATTCTAAAATCACCAATACATTGCGTTCTAATGGAATACTATTGGTACATACTGCACCACAAGGATCATTGGTTGGCGGCCAGTCAAGTGTTGTTCAACTAGATGCCTGGAACCAAGAAGACGCAGCATACAGTACAGATATGGGAATGCATTTATACATGCCAAGTTTGTTGTCTCGTCAGGGAGGAAGAATTGGTGCGCTGTTGGCGCAATTTGGATTTGGCGCTCAGGGAGATCCTACAAAAGATGCGTTGGATAAAGTAGAAGCAGTAAAACAATTCTTTCGCGAAGCAAAAACCTATATCGGTTCAGATGTTAAAACACCTAACTTAAAACTGGAAGCTACAAGAGCTTTGTTTGCAAAAAAACAAAAGTTGTTTATTCATTGCAATCAAGTAAAGCAAATGTTACTGGCAATCGATTTTGTAAAGGAGTTTGGATTTGATGTAGTTTTAATTGGCGCATCTGAAAGCTGGCAAATTGCAGATCTATTAAAAGCAAATAACATCAGTGTAATTCTTAGTCAAATGCACGACCTTCCAACATTGGACGATGATGATGTAGATCAACCTTATAAAACACCATCAGTTCTTCAAAAAGCCGGTGTATTGTTTTGTATCAACGACGATGATCCTCAGAATCGTGGAAGAAACCTTCCTTTCAATGCAGGAACAGCAGCTACTTATGGTTTAACCAGCGAACAGGCTTTAAGTGCTATTACATTAAATACCGCTAAAGTATTGGGTATAGATAATATGACCGGATCAATTGAGAAAGGAAAGGATGCCAATATCATCGTTAGTGAGGGCGATATCCTTGATATGAAAAGCAGTATAGTTTTACACGCATTTATTCAAGGAAGAAAGATTGAGTTAAGTGATAAGCACAAACAATTGTACGAGCGTTATAAATACAAATATGCAATCAAATAAATGATTGTTATTGATTGAATAAACTCAAGTATAACTAATTAAGCCCCGGTTACCATTGTAATCGGGGCTTTTTGTTAAAATTAATTTAACAAAGGGGTTTACGTCTTTTTCTCAATCATCCACTCATATAGCCATTAAACATATTTAATCGAACATTTAACAGATCGCTTGTAACATTTTACAAGATTGAACGATTAAAGCTGTTAACCACAGAACCAAGGCTATGAGAAAGTTGATTTTCTTTTTGATTACTATATTATTAGTACAGCAGCTGGCTGCACAAAATCTAGTAGATAAAACACAAAAAAATTTAGCTGCCGTTAAAACAACTGCTAAAATAGTTATTGATGGCAAGCTTACAGATAGTGCCTGGATAGGCGCACCGGTTGCCAATAATTTTGTAGAATGGAGACCAACATTTGGAGGAAAAGAAGAAGCAAAAAACAGAACTGAAATAAAGATACTATATAGTAACGACGCCATTTATATTAGCGGCTATGCGCATGAAGAAAGCAAAGACAGTATTACAAAAGAACTGGTTGGTAGAGATGTGGTTGGAGTGAATGATTTTGTTGGCGTTATGTTTGATACCTACAATGATAAGATCAACGGGTTTGGTTATTATGTAACCGCATTGGGAGAACAATTTGATGCAAAATACTCTTCTGATGGTGAAGATGGTAGCTGGAATAGCGTGTATGAAACAGGAACTCAAATAGTAGAAGATGGCTGGACATTTGAAATGAGAATACCCTATGCAGCAATTCGTTTTAGTAGCAATCGTGTACAAGATTGGGGAATCAATATAACCAGAAGAAGAAGCAAGAGTGGAAAACAATTAATGTGGAATCCAGTAGATCCCGCCATTGGTGGAAGCTTTCTGGCTCAGTTTGGAAAATGGACGGGCATTCAAGAAATCAAGCCGCCCATAAGGCTTTCACTTTCACCTTATCTTTCTTTTTATGCAAATCATTATCCATACAATAAAGCTGGGCAAAAAAACACCAATACTGCGGTGAATGGTGGAATGGATATCAAATATGGTATCAACCAAGCATTTACATTGGATATGACCCTTATACCAGATTTTGGACAAGTTATCTCAGACCGCCAAGTACTTAATCTCACTCCTTTCGAAGTGTTTTTTGAAGAAAATCGACAATTTTTCACAGAAGGCACCGAGTTATTTGATAAAGGAAGATTGTTTTACTCTCGCCGTATTGGGGAT
>REAV01000171.1 GCA_004294465.1 Sphingobacteriia bacterium
TAGGGGATGAGGTACTCAGAAACCCTGCGCCAAAAGAATTTGATTCAACCTTATTGGCTTGGCAAAAACAAGAACCCGATAGTGTGAGCTATTTTCAAGTATACAAAGACTCTACTTATACTTTTCCAATAACCAATTATCAAAGCAGTTTATTAGAAACCAGAATTGCTGGAAGTAATGGTCAAGTAAGTGAAGTAAGAAAAGAAGGGGATTTCAAATTCTTGTACAAACTCAAAGTAGATTCCATTGCGCTAAACAAACGAAATATTAATGCCAGGCCAACAGATTATGCGCGCAAAGCGATAGAAGAAAAGAAAAAAATAGAAGGGAAGGCAACTGTTTATAATACTAAATCTGCTAATGATACTTTGAAAAAAGCTAAAGACTTTTTCCAAAATGAATTTGCCGATGAAAAACCTGATACCAGTTCAAAGAACTTATTCAAAATACCTTTAACAAGCACTAAACCATCTACATTATCTAGATCTAAATTATTTGATTACAAATTGAAATTTAGTACAGATTATGTATTGAGTGGATTCTCGAATAATATATTGATTAACCGTTACCAGCCATATGGTGGAGGCTCTGGACCAATACAGTTGAATAATGGAAATGATTTTAATTTTACATTTCGGGTAGGTGTTGTAGATCTTTTTGAAGATATAAAATTTGTTGCAGGAATTCGTTTTGGAACCAATCTGAGTGATAAGGATTTGATGTTTTCTTTTCAGAATTACAAAAAAAGAATTGATTGGGGGCTTACTTATTATAGAAGTAATATCACTAATTTTTACAATACCCAATTCAACAATATGTTGATCACTAACCTTTATCAATTCAATGCAAGATATGCATTGAATGAAGTGAAGAGTGTTAGATTGACCATTGGATTGAGAACAGATCGAGGTATTTTAAGACCATTTGATAATACTACTGGATATTCAAATCCAAATGCATTGGCTTATAAGGATACTGTCTCGAGATTTATCTTATCTCGTATTGAGTACGTTCACGATAATACCTTGAATCCTACTCAGAATATTTGGAATGGTCTTCGATTTAAAGTTTACATGGATGTAAATATGCCATCAATCAAAACACAATTAAACGAAGGTAAGCCAACTATGAATTTTGGATTTGATGGAAGATACTATCATAAAATTTATAGAAATTTCATCTGGGCTGGTAGGGCAGCAGCTGATTTTTCTTGGGGATCTCAAAAGCTTATTTATTATTTAGGTGGAGTTGATGGTTGGCTAGGACCAAAATTCAATGATCAAAACAGGCCGGCACCAGATCAGTCTTATGCTTTCCAGACCTTGGCTTTGAATATGCGTGGGTATTCACAAAATATTGCAAATGGTAATAATGCATTCGTAATTAATAGTGAATTCAGGTTGCCTGTATTTTCTACTTTTATAGATAAGCCAATCAATAATGCATTTATACGTAATTTTCAATTGGTTCAGTTTATTGATTTAGGAACTGCTTGGAATGGCAAATACAACGGAATTAAAAGACCTGGCGATGTAATATCCGACCCTAACTCTTCTGTAATTGTTAAAATTGATGCAGGTGGATTAGGCCCTTTTGCGGGAGGATATGGGTTTGGTGCCAGAAGTACCTTACTAGGGTATTTCCTCAAATTTGATGCTGCATGGCCTATGAAAGGGCTATTTCTAGGAAGACCAATGTATTATTTTGCATTAGGATTTGATTTTTAGTTTCTTTGTCTTAAAATTACGCGGCGCAGGATGTATAGGATTTGCAGTTTGTATTTATTATTGGTATTCTCTTTTTTACTGAGCACTGATTCTTTTGGTCAAACAATTAAGCTATCTGGAATTGTAAGAGACAAACAAAGCGATGAGCAAATTCCTTTTGCTTCAGTTAAGTTTAAACAATCTGGTAGGGGAATGCTTACCGACTCAGCTGGTAAGTTTACCATTCAATTAAAAAATCAAATAGTCAACGATACACTGGAGGTTTTTAGTGTAGGGTATAAAGTATTATCTGTACCAATTACAACAATCAAAGATTCTGTATTTCTTACGTTTACATTGGAAGTATTAGCTCCAACCAATGAGGCTGTGGTTAAAGTGAAATACAACAGGGCATTATGGTTTTGGCGAAAAATCATGAGTAATAAAAATAAAACAGATAAAAAATTCTGGGATAATTATTCCTATGAAATTTATAATAAACTGGAGCTAGATATCAATAATATTAAAAGAGAGAAACTCAGTAAAAACTTCCTAATTAAGCCGTTGAATTTCGTTTTTAATTACATCGATTCAAATTCGGAGAGCAAACCCTTTTTACCTGTTTATTTATCTGAAACATTGTCTGATTATTATTTTCAGAAGAACCCCGAAAAAATTTACGAGCGCATAAAAGCTACTAAGGCCAATGGTGTTGAGAATGAAAGCTTCATTAAAGAAATGGGAGGTACTTTTCAGAATATCAATGTCATGGATAATTTCATTCCTGTTTTTAATAAGGAAATGATCAGTCCGTTTAATACCAATGCAGACTTTTATTATAAATTCAAATTGGCTGATACCGCTTATTTAAACGGAAAACGACTGGTGCATTTGTTTTTTTCTGGTAAGCGAAAAGGGGAAAGCACTTTTGATGGGGATTGTTGGGTAAATGATACCAGTTTTGCATTGCAGAGAATTACTCTAAGGCCTTCAGCTGATGTAAATATCAATTTTATTGAAGGATTAACCTTGCTACAAGAATATCGTCAAATCAATGATACCACTTGGTTTTTGTACAAAGACAGATTCGTTGCAGACATTGCTCCGATTGCAAAAGGCAAACTAGGTTTTAAAGGAAGAAAAACAACTACTTACAATAATGTTGTGGTGAATAACCCTGCAACACCCGTTCAATTGGAAAAGAATATTCGAAATATTCAAGTAGACCTATTGCCTAACACCGAAAATTTTACGGATTCATTTTGGTTGTCTAGAAGACACGAACCATTAAATAAAAATGAGCAAACTGTTT
The DNA here is from genome assembly GCA_004294465.1 of Sphingobacteriia bacterium. Taxonomy (GTDB): domain Bacteria; phylum Bacteroidota; class Bacteroidia; order Chitinophagales; family Chitinophagaceae; genus Sediminibacterium. The sequence continues at coordinate 3,019 of REAV01000171.1, forward strand.
ATAAAGTATTAGATACCCTCAAAAAAAATCCCACTTATTTATTATATAAAGACATTATTGAAATAGCGGCAAAAGGAACCAGAGATTTTGGTAATATTCGATTGGGTCCTTATTTCTATTGGATTAGTGGAAACTATTGGGAAGGAGCTAGGTTTAGATTTGATGCTGCAACCAATAAGGGTTTCAGTAAAAAGTGGAACTTCTCTGGCTACTTGGCTTATGGTACCAAAGATGGATTGTTTAAAGGAAAAGCTCAGGCTAAATATTTATTGAATAAGGATCCTTGGACTTTTTTAGCTTTCTCCTATAAAAGTGATATTGATAATCGTCAATTCTACTACGATCAACTCGGAAATGATAATATTTTTGCTACAGTTTTTCGAAGAATGGAAATTCCATTTAAATTTCAGCAAATAAAAGAAACCAAGTTAGAATTTTTTAAAGAAACAGGTTCTGGTTATATAATTGAATTAGCCGCTATTGATAAACAATACAAAGCATTGATGAATCTTCCAGGAGAAGAATTGTATAAAACTACCAGAGCAACACCTACAGACCTTACCAATCCATTTCATTCTTTTGAGACTGTTGTAAAATTGCGCTATGCTTTTCAGGAAAGGTATTTGGAAGAAAATTTTAATAGAAGGAGTTTAGGAAGTAAGCAGCCTATTGTAGAATTGAAATATACCAAAGGGTGGGCTGGTGTATTTAATTCGAATAATAACTATGATAAGATTGATATTACTATTTCACACAAATTGAGTGTTGCTCCATATGGTAAATTATATTGGAATCTTTTTGCTGGAAAAGTATATGGGACTGTTCCATATCAGTTTTTAGATATTTTACCTGGAAATGAATTGTATTATTACAATAAATATGCTTTTAACCTGATGAATCAATTTGAATTCTTAGCTGATAATTATGCTGGGTTTAATATTGAGCACAATATTGGCAATGGTTTGTTTAGGTTTATACCGCTTACCCGAAAATTAATGTTCCGCCAATTCTGGAGTGTAAAAGGAGTAATTGGTTCTTTATCTGATGCCAATAAAAAATTAAATTTTATTGGGAACTACCCATACAAATCTTTAGACGATAGAATGTACCTAGAAGTAGGAACAGGTATAGACAATATTCTAAAATTCTTCCGCTTAGATTTAGTTTGGCGATTGTCTGATCATCCCACAGGTAATGCCGTTGTAAATAAATTTGGCGTATTCGGCAGTTTTAGATTTACTTTCTAAATTTTTATTTTGCCATATCTCCAGATTGTTCTTCCTCTACCAATACAGGCTCTCTTAATTGAACTGGCTTTCTTTTAGATTTAAGCATTCGCATATTCAATATTTCTACCCCAAAGGAAAAGGCCATTGCAAAGTATACGTAGTTCTTCAAATGTAATTCATGTGCACCTTGCGCGTCCCATCCTTCTACTAATAACACAAAACCAATCATTACTAAAAAAGATAATGCCAGCATTTTTAATGTAGGGTGCTTGTGTATAAAAGCCGAAATCTTAGGGCTAAATAAAAACATTACAATCATGGCAATAACAACGGCGCTGACCATTACTTCTAAATGTTTTGCAGTACCTCCTGCCGTAATAATACTATCAAAGCTGAATACCATATCAATCAAAATGATTTGAACTATAGCATTTCCAAAGCTGAGTTCTTTTTTAGCAAGTCCAGCTGCAACTTCTTCTTCTCCTTCTAGTTTATGATGAATTTCTTTAACCGTTTTATACAATAAAAATAATCCTCCCGCAATCATTACTAAACTGGCCAAATCAAAACTTTTATCAAATACACTGAAAACAGGTTTGCCTTTTTGTGTAAGAAGCCAGCTTAAGCAAAACAATAAAATGGTTCTAGAAATGATACCAGTAATCATCCAGGTAAGTCTGGCTTTTGGTTGCAATGCTTTAGGAAGCCTGTTTAAAATAATGCTTACAAAAATTACATTGTCTATGCCAAGTACAATTTCTAAAATAGTTAGTACAAAAAAACTAATAATACTTTCTGAGGTAAATAGATGTTCCATGTTATGATTGTTGATGGGCTAAATAAGTGCAAATATTTTTTACTATAGAAGGACCTTCGTAAACAAAACCTGTCCATACCTGAATTAATGATGCGCCGTTGCTTAATTTTTCTGCTACATCTTCACCTGTAAAAATTCCTCCGCTCGCAATGATGGGAATTTTTTGTTCTGTTTGATCTGAAAGGTATTTCACCACTTGTGTTGATTGTTGTTTTACTGGCTTGCCACTTAGGCCACCCATTCCTATTGAATTTGCCAAATTGGATGATGCAGCACTTAGGTTTGATCGATCAATGGTAGTATTGGTGGCCACCAATCCACTGAGTTTCATTTCAATGGCCAACGATACAATATCATCCAATTGTTCTTTAGTTAAATCGGGGGCAATTTTAAGTAGAATTGGTTTGGGTTTATTTTTACCAGCATTGTCATTTTGCAAAACCGTAAAAATTTTACGCAATGCGTCTTTTTCTTGTAATTCCCTTAATCCTGGAGTGTTGGGAGAACTTACATTCACCACAAAATAATCAACTGATTCATGTAATTCATTAAAACAGATCTGATAGTCTTTCCATGCATCTTCATTGGGGGTTATTTTGTTTTTACCAATATTGCCTCCAATAATCAGATTGCCTTTTTGTCGATTGTTTTTTCTGCTGTTCCAATTGATCAATTGTTGTTTCACTGCTTCAACACCATTATTATTGAATCCCATTCTATTGATCAACGCTTTGTCCGCCGGAAGGCGAAACAATCTTGGCTGTTCATTGCCAGCTTGTGCTTTTGGGGTAACGGTTCCAATTTCAACAAATCCAAATCCCAAAGCCTCTAATTCATTCAAATAGAGGGCATTCTTGTCAAATCCGGCTCCCAATCCTACCGGGTTAGGAAATTCAAGGCCCAATAATTCCTTTTTTAAACTGGCTGAATTAAATTGGAAGGCATTTCTTATTAATTGATCAGTTAAACCAATACTACAGGCTGTTTTAAGGCAAGCCATCGAAAAATAATGCACTTTTTCTGGATCAAATTGGAATAAAAAATTTCTGAGAGAAGCGTACAAATGCAGTGATTTTGAGCGAAAATAAAGTATTTACCCTTATCCTTTTAACCTTAACATAGTTGCATAAACAACTTTTAATCATTTTTCCTACATTTGGAGACTAAAAAATTGATTTTATGCAAGAAGCATATATAGTAGCCGGTTATAGAACAGCAGTTACAAAAAGTAAAAAAGGGGGCTTCCGTTTTTTTAGACCCGATGATTTGGCTGTAGAAGTTATTAAAGGATTGATGGCAACAGTGCCTCAATTGGAAAGTAAAAGAGTAGATGATTTAATAGTTGGTAACGCTGTGCCTGAAGCAGAGCAAGGCTTACAATTTGGTAGAATTATTGCTGCAAAAGCATTAGGAATAGAAGTAGCAGGTATAACTATAAATAGATATTGTGCCAGTGGATTAGAAAGTATTGCAATGGCTACAGCTAAAATTAGGTCTGGAATGGCTGATTGTATTATTGCAGGTGGAACAGAGAGTATGAGTTTAGTACCTACTGTTGGTTGGAAAACCGTTCCTTCTTATGCAATTGCTAAAGACCAGCCAGACTATTATTTGGGAATGGGATTAACTGCAGAAGCAGTTGCTAAAGAGTACAAAGTTTCTAGAGAAGACCAGGATGAATTTGCCTATAATTCTCATAGAAAGGCCAAAGTTGCCATTGAAAGTGGATATTTTAAATCGGGAATTTTGCCGATCAATGTGGAGGAAGTTTATGTAAACGAAAAAAACAAAAGGGCAGTACGCAATTATATAGTTGATACAGACGAAGGCTTGCGAGCTGATACCACTGTTGAAGGATTAGGGAAATTAAAAGCAGCTTTTGCAATTGGTGGATCGGTAACAGCAGGAAATTCATCTCAAACCAGTGATGGCGCTGCTTTTGCCATAGTAATGAGTGAAAGAATGGTGGTAGAACTTGGTATAAAACCTATCGGCAGATTAGTCAATTGTGCTTCTGCAGGAGTTGATCCAAGAATTATGGGAATCGGACCAGTTGCTGCAATTCCAAAAGTATTAAAGCAAGCCAATATGAATTTGGCTGATATAGATTTAATAGAGCTAAATGAAGCTTTTGCATCTCAAGCACTCGCTGTAACTCGCGAACTTGGTTTAAATCCAGCTATTGTAAATATCAATGGAGGTGCCATTGCACTTGGTCACCCTCTTGGTTGCACTGGTTGTAAGCTCACTGTTCAATTGCTCAATGATATGAAGCGTTTGAATAAAAAATACGGTATGGTTACAGCCTGTGTTGGTGGTGGGCAAGGTATTGCTGGAATTATTGAGCATTTGTAAGTTGAACCATTGCTCCTATAATTTTGCATTTAAGTTAGATTGTTTATAATCATTGGATTTCATGACATCTGTCATAAATATAGTCTGACTTATTGAGGAACTTTACCTCAAATTCAAGACCATGCATACGATTATTGTACCAACTGATTTTTCAACTACAGCAGCCAATGCTGCAGCTTATGCTGTTCAATTTGCTGAACAAATCAATGTAAAAAGAATTTTATTGTTTCATGCGTATGAATTACCTGTTGCATTGGATCCATTAATGCCGGGCGTTCAGATGCTCGAACTGGATTCCTATAAAGAAGTAGCCACCAATAATCTAGAAGACTTTCGTAATGAATTGAGGTCAAAATTTCCGAACGCTGCTATTCAATTGGATGTAACGGTGGAATATGGCTCTATCACTGGTGGAATAGAAATGATCGCAACAAGAGAAAAAATCGAATTGATCATTATGGGAATCACAGGCGGCGGTGCTTTAGCAGAAACATTAATAGGTAGCAATACTACTTCTGTTGCAGGTGCATTAGGAATGCCAGTGTTAATTATCCCGCTACATGCCAAATACAATCCCGTTAAAAAAATCATGTTATCCTGCGATTTTGACCATGCAGATAAATTTATTCCGGTAAACATTATTCGAAGTTTAATTAAGGATACCCATGCCAAATTGCTTGTATTTAATATTGAAGTTGATATGGAAGAAACAAATGCTAAATATCCTGCCAGCATGATGGGCGAAGGATTTGCAGTACATACTTTACTACAAGAATTTCAACCAGAATACCATTTTACAAAAAACAAAGAGTATGTAGATGGAGTGAATGAATATGCTGATTCACATGAAGTGGATATGATCATCTCTATTCCTAAACGGAAAGGTTTTTTTGAAAAATTGTTTATCAAAAGCACAACCAAAAAATTAGCATTTCATACTCATTTACCATTGTTGGTAGTACATAAACAAGTGGGCTAATTCAAATATTTCCCAACAATCGGCACCCTTCTTCCAACCCCAAACGCTTTGGGAGAAACACGAATGATTGGGCAAAACTGATTTCGCTTGTATTCATTATTGTTCACCATTTTCAAAGTTCGATCAACCAATGTTGCATCAAATCCTAATGCTTTTATTTCTTTAGGTCCTTGACGTTTTTCAATATATTGATACAAGAGTTTGTCGAGTATTTCATAATCCGGCAAGCTATCGCTGTCTTTTTGATTGGGTCTTAACTCTGCGGAAGGCGCTTTGGTAATGATATGATTGGGTATGATTTCTTTATTTCGATTGATGTATTTGGCCAATTCATACACTTGTAACTTGTAGCAATCTCCCAATACACCCAGACCTCCTGCCATATCTCCATACAATGTTCCATAGCCGGTAGCCAATTCACTCTTATTGGAAGTATTCAATAAGATGTAGCCAAACTTATTTGCAATAGCCATTAAAATATTACCTCGGCTTCTGCTTTGAATATTTTCTTCAGCCAATGAAAAGGGTAGGCCTTTAAAAAGCGGATCAAGCGTGTCTAAAAAACTTTTGTAAACATTGTTGATCTTAACAATGTCATATGGGTTTTGTAAATTTTTACTTAATTCAACCGCATCATCTACTGAGTGACTGGTTGAATAGGGCGAAGGCATCAAAATGGCTCTTACATTTTGGGCTCCTAAAGCATCGCAAGCAATTGCTAGAGTTACAGCAGAATCTATTCCTCCAGAAGACCCAAGGATGGCTTTTTGAAATCCCATTTTTTGAAAGTAATCTCTAATGCCTAGAATAAGTGCGTCATAGACCTGAGCAATATTCAAATCAGCCTCCAATGTTTCAGGATTCAATTCTTTATTAGGTACCCTGTTGGCTGGTTCAATTATTGGTCCATCAATTGTTCCATCTTCATTTAAATTAACTTCTACCAATGCCTCTTCAAACATGGGTAATTCTTTGCATAAATTGGCTGATTTATCAAATACCAAGGATGCTCCATCAAATACCACTTCTGTTTGACTACCTACTGAATTGCAATAAAAAAGCGGGATCTTATATTTTAATACATTCGATTTAATGACTGCTTTTCTATCTTCATCGTGTGTGTAATCGAAAGGAGATGCACTCAGGTTCAACATGAAATCGGGTTGTTGCAACATTAATTGATCCATCGGACAAATTCTGTACAAAGGATTATCACCCAAATTCCAAATGTCTTCGCAAATAGTTACTGCAATTTTTTTTCCTTTGAAAGGAATTACATTCCATTCAAAAGCAGGTTCGAAATAACGGTATTCATCAAATACATCATAGGTGGGTAATAATGTTTTATGAATTTCTGCTTTGATTTCTTTTTCATATAAGAACCATGCAGCATTGAATAAATCCTTTCCTTTTTGTTGTTTATTTCTCGCAGGTCCGCCAATCAATACCCCGATTGTATCTGCATGCATTTTTATTTTATCAACAGCATTATTGCATTGCTCAATAAAATCATTGAATTCTACAAAATCCCTGGCCGGGTAACCGCAAACACTCATTTCGCTAAATAAAATCAAATCACCCCCAGCAGCTTTGGCTGTTTCAATAGCGTCGATGATTTTATTGGTGTTGTATTCAAAATTACCAATATGATAATTTTGTTGGGCTATAAAAATCTTCATGTCACAAATTTCAGCATTTTAACAACAAGATCACCAACCTTTCCGTTAATTCGCGTATGAAGCAGTTGATTTTCTTTTTTTTAATCGGATTTTTCCTGTTTGGTTGTAATCAAAGTCCCAAAACGCCCGATGTTTCATCTATCAAAATTGATTTGGTTTCCCAGCGATTCGAAGAGCAGTTCTTTGCCTTAGATACCCTGCATTTAGATGCTTCACTTAATCGATTAAATCAAGAATATCCTGGGTTCGCCAAAGATTTTTTATACAATATACTGGGAACAACACCTAACACAGCTGCCATAGATGTACCTGCATTTATTCATTCTTATGAATCTATTTATGCCAATACCCGTTCGAACAATACTTCTTATAATAGTGCAGTAGCATCCATAAAAAAAGGGTTTCAATATGTTCACTTTTATTTTCCTGAATATCCTTTGCCTAAAAAATGCATCAGTTTTATTGGCCCTATCAACAGTTATGGTTCAATTATTACTACAGATGCCATTGCAATTGGGCTGCAACTTTTTTTAGGGAAAGACCATCCTTTGTATACAAGTGAGCAAGGACAATCGCTTTATCCTGCATTTATCTCGCGAAGATTCGATCCAGCCTATATTCCAGTAAGTGCGTTAAAAAATATTATTGATGATATGTACCCCAATAAAAGTGTTGGGAAACCATTGATAGAGCAAATGGTAGAGTCTGGCAAAAGAATGTATTTGCTGGATCTATTTCTTCCGCATATTGCTGATTCTCTTAAAACTGGATATACCCAAGCTCAATTAGATGCATGCTTTAAAAGTGAACAGAATATTTGGAGCATGTTTATTCAAAATGATTTATTGTTTCAAACAGATCCTCAGTATACCAGAGATTATGTAAACGACGGACCAACAACACAAGCATTAGGAGAAGGTTCTCCTGGCAATATTGGTCAATTTGTAGGATGGCAAATTGTAAAAAAATGGATGAGTAAAAACAAATCGACTAAGCTGAAAGACTTGATGGAGAAGGATCCTGGAAAACTATTTGCGGAATCTAAATACAAACCTTCTTAATTCAATTTAGAAGGAGCGATCAATTCGAAAGAAGGTATGTTTACCGTAAAAATTTGTTTGTTGTTTTCATTTTCCATTTCGTAAGTACCATGCATTTTACCCATTTCGGTATTTAAATTGCAACCACTTACATATTGATAATTTTCATTAGGAAGTATAATTGGTTGAACTCCAACAACTCCTTCGCCTTCAACTTCTCTGTGTTCTGCATTGCTATCGAAAATAAACCAATGCCTTCTCAATAATTTTACGGTGAATTTATTGTGATTTTCTATGGTAATACGGTAGGCAAACATATACTCCCCTTTGATTGGATTGCTATAATCGGACTGGTAGAAAGTTTCTACAGTGATTTCAATTCCGGCTGAAATTTTTGATATCATAGGTAGTAATATTAAGATGTAAGAGCCGCGTTTAGTAAAAATAGGGAATTTAACAGTTGATACAACCTCTTGGAATGAATTATCATTTTGTTTTTGTCGAAAATTGTCGATAGAGGTTGTACTTTTGCGGCACTAAAATTTTGATAATATGACTAAGATTGCTGTTGCAAAAGGAGATGGAATTGGACCGGAAATTATGGATGCTGTTTTATCCATTTTCGAAGCGGCTAAAGTGCCATTGGAGTATCAGTTTGTAGATATGGGAAAATGGGTCTTTGATAAAGGATATAGTAATGGAATGACGCCAGAAGCTCAGCAAGCAATTGAATCTTTGGGTATATTGTTCAAAGGACCAATGGAAACCCCCAAAGGGAAAGGTGTAAAAAGTGTAAATGTTACTGCCAGAAAAACCTGGAACACATATGCAAATAAAAGAACATTCCAAACCTTACACGGAGTAGATACCGTTTTTAGCAAGGCAGGAATTCCTATTGATATTACGATTGTAAGAGAAAATATTGAAGATACATATGGCGGTATTGAGCATATGCTTACCAATGATGTTGCCCTTAGCAGACGTTTTATTACCCGTCCTGGAAGTTTACAGGTGATTAAATATGCATTTGAAATGGCCAAGAAAAAAGGGGCCAGAAGAATTACCTGTGGTCATAAGGCCAATATCATGAAGTTAACCGATGGATTATTTTTAGAAGTGTTTTATGAAGTGGCTAAAGAATATCCTGAATTACAATCAGATGATGTGATTGTTGATGATTTATGTATGAAATTGGTAATCAAACCCAATTTATTTGATGTGGTAGTTCTCACCAATTTACAAGGAGACATTGTAAGTGATTTATGCGCTGGATTAGTTGGGGGATTAGGTTTTGCTCCTTCAGCCAATATCGGTGACCATATTTCTATATTTGAAGCAGTTCATGGTACAGCACCAGATATTACAGGGAAAAATATTGCCAATCCAACAGCACTTTTATTGAGTGGATTTGGCATGTTGCGCCATTTAGGTTTAATGGAAACAGCTGCTATGATTGAGAATGCGTTGTTATATACTTTAGAAAGCGGACAACATACCGGCGATTTTGGAGATAAAAACACCCCATCCTTAAATACGACTGAATTTGCTGCAGCTATTATAGCCAATTTTGGAAAAACACCTCATCATAATCCAAAACCAATCTTGGATAACCATTATGTTACACCAACCAATTTTAAATTAGAGCGTAATCCAATGTTGGAATCCATTGACAATAATGAAGAATTTATTGTAGGGGTAGATATGTTTATTGAAAGTAATGAACAGCCCAATTGGGTGGCAGAGAAATGCCTGAAACACACTATGGGCCTCTTTAAATTGATTACTATCAGTAATAGGGGTACCCAAGTATGGCCAACTGGTTCTGTATTTACCAATCTGGTGAATCAATACCGAGTAAGGTTCGAAAGTATTGGCAATGTTCCTGTAACACAAACAGATATTTTGGAATTATACAGGCTATTAATGGTAGATTTTAAAATATGTTCTACAGAACTCCTGAATATGTGGGGGGATAAAAAAGCATATAGTCTTGCCCAAGGGCAATAATTGAGTCG
>REAV01000172.1 GCA_004294465.1 Sphingobacteriia bacterium
TATGTCCGTTTGCTTTTAAAATTTGCGCCACCGAATAACCTAATAAATTATTACGGATATGTCCGAGGTGCAAAGGTTTGTTGGTGTTTGGGGAAGAGTATTCCAACATGATGGTTTTTCCGGAACTTTTTTCTTTTTTAAATCCAATGCTTGAAACATCCTTTACTGCATTAAAATAGTTACCACTATAATTAGGATCTTGCTGAATGCCTTTCTCCCATTGAATAATCGCTTCTTTCAGATTTTTATCTAATGCCAGACTTTCGCCATATTCATTATAAATAACTCCACCATTGGGAAATTTTTTCAATGCTGCTTTGTACATTTTATTGGCTTCCTTATAGGAGGCAATCGATTTATAAGACAAGCCGAGAACCTGAAAAGCTTTTTGATCTGCATCATCCATGGCAATAGCCACTTTACCTGTTTCAATAGCTTTGGAAAAATCTCTTTGTAAAAAATAAGCGAAAGATAAATTGGTAAGCAAGCCCATATTTAAAGGAGCTTGTTGTCTCGCTTTTTGAAGACTGGCAACTGCTTTTTCGTAATCACCTTGCTGCATGTATTGCTGTGCATTCTCTTGTAATTGATTCACAGTAAGCGTTTGAGCTGTAATATCTGCAGCAAAAAAACATACCATCAAACTAAACAATACATACTTCATGAATAGCAATTAATCTGTAACCAGATTGGTAATCAACCCATCGCGTAATTTGGGTTCGAACCAGGTGCTCTTTGGTGGCATTACATTTCCGCTATCGGCAATGGCAAAAAGCTGGTCAATAGTTACTGGATACAAGCTAAATGCAGCAGCCATCTCACCACTATCAACTCTTTGTTCCAAAGCAGTTAGTCCGCGAATTCCCCCAACAAAATCAATGCGTTTATCAGTACGCTGATCCATTATTCCTAATATGGGGGCTAATATTTTTTCTTGTAAGATGCTTACATCCAATACTCCAATTGGGTCATTGGAATAACTGCCTTCTTTAGCAATCAAGCAATACCATTGCCCGGCTAAATACAAGCCAAATTGATGCAGCAATGCTGGGCGGAAAGATTGTTTTCCGATTAAGCTCACTTCAAAATTGAGCTTTAATTTTTCTAGTAATGCTTCTGGACTTAATCCATTCAAATCTTTTACCACACGGTTATAATCCATGATGTATAATTGATTGGAAGGAAACAAGGTGGTTAGAAAATAATCAGTTGCTGGAGTGGCTTTTGCCCCTAATTCTGCACGCACTTTTGCAGCAGATGCCGCACGATGATGTCCGTCTGCGATATAGGTATTGGCCACTTCCTCTTTAAATAAACGCGTAATTTCTGCGATCACTTCTGAGTCGCTTACTATCCAAATAGTATGTTGTACCCCATCATCAGCAATAAAATCGTAGGCCTCCGATTTAGTGGCTTTCCATTTATCAATTAAAGCATCTATTGAGTCATTATTTCTATAGGCTAAAAAAACATTACCCGTTTGAGCTCCCGAAATTTTAATATGATTGATGCGATCTAATTCTTTTTCAGGACGAGTGAATTCATGTTTTTTAATCACATCATTTTCATAATCATCTACACTGCTTACACAAACCAAACCAGACTGGCTTCTTCCATTCATGATCAATTGATAGATATAATAACAATCTTTTGATTCACGAAACAATACATCTCTTTTAATGAAAGCATCTAAATTGTCTTTTGCTTGGAGGTAAACCTCTTTAGCATGAACATCTATTTTATCAGACAGATCAATTTCACTTTTAGTGATATGTAAAAAAGTAAAAGTATTTCCTTGCGCTTCAATTTTTGCTTCTGCACTACTTAATACATCATAAGGTAAACTAGCCACTTGCTTTGCCAGTTGAGGCTGAGGCCTTAATGCCTTAAAAGGTTGGATTTTTGCCATGCTGCAAATATCGGAATTAAATCATAAAAGAAAGCAACTGCTTAAAAGCCTTACTAGCCGTGCTTTTGAGCGAAAGAATGCATTAAATCGCAGAAAATCTGCACACTTTCCAAAGGCAGGGCATTGTACATACTTACCCTCACTCCTCCAACGGTTCTGTAACCTTTTACGCCAATCATTCCTTCTTGTTTACACAAATCTAGGAATGGTTCTTCTAATGCAGGATCATTTAGAAAAAATACTGCATTCATTTCACTCCTATCTTCTTTAACAACAGGTGCATTGAAAATAGGCAATGCATCGATGGTATTATAGAGTAAAGTAGATTTTTGCAAACTGTTTTTTCCCATTTCAGCCAAACCTCCATTTTCAATGATCCAACGAAGGGTAAGCATACTTACATACACTGCAAAAACAGGAGGAGTATTCATTAAAGAACCAGCATCAATATGTTTCTGGTAATTCATGATTGTAGGTATAGGCCTTGCAATTTTTCCTAAAATATTTTTTCGAACAACTACCAAATTCACTCCAGCAGCTCCCATATTTTTTTGGGCACCAGCATAGATCAGATCAAATTGATTAAAATTGGTTGGCCTGCTAAAAATATCACTGCTCATATCAGCAATCAATGGAATATCAATTGTAGGATATTGATTCCATTGAGTTCCTTCTACGGTATTATTCGAAGTAATATGCAAATAACTTGCTCCATCAGGGATGGAGAAATCTTTATTGATATATCTATACTGTTTGTCGCTGCTATCCGCCACCACAGCCACATTTCCGAAATGCTTGGCTTCTTTCCAGGCCTTATTTCCCCAAATTCCATTGTCGCAATAAGCTGCTGTTGCATTGCTGTCTAATAAATTCATAGGCACTTGCATAAACTGGGTAGTAGCGCCTCCATGTAAGAACAATACTTCATAAGAATCATCTAATTGCATCAACTGTTTGACCGATGCAATGGCTTCTTGTAAAATTTCCTGAAACCAATTGGTACGATGACCTATTTCCAATAAAGACAGTCCTGTATTGTTGTAATTAATAATGGCTTCTGCAGCTTGTTGCAAAACAGGCTGGGGTAAAATCGAAGGTCCTGAATTAAAATTATGCAGCTTCATATTCAAATCTTGAATGGCAAAGTAAACCGATTATCTTTACATTATGCAACTCCCTTCTACCTTACTGGAAAATGCAGTGGCTCAATTTTCAAAATTACCGGGAATCGGTAAAAAAACGGCACTGCGATTGGTTTTACACTTGCTCAAACAAGATGTAGATGAAGTGCAATTATTTGGGGAAACCATCGCTAAAATGAGGCGCGACAGCAGATTCTGTCAAAGATGCCATAATATTAGTGATGGAGATATTTGTGCTATTTGCGCCAATTCGGCTCGTAATCAAAAAGTAATTTGTGTAGTAGAAAATATTCGGGATGTTATTGCCATTGAATCTACCCAGCAATTCAATGGAACTTACCATGTTTTAGGAGGAATCATTTCTCCCCTGGATGGAATAGGACCAGATCAATTAAGCATAGAATCTTTGGTCAACCGAATTGAGGCTGAATCAGTGGAAGAACTGGTTTTTGCTTTAAGCCCCAATATTCAGGGAGATACCACCATTTATTATATTCAAAAAAAGATGGCTCATTTGAGCTGCAGAGTCACTACAATTGCCCGTGGTATTGCTTTTGGGGGAGAATTGGAATATGCCGATGAAATGACTTTGGCAAGAAGTATTGCCAATCGTTTACCCGTGCAGCAATATGTAAAATAGCTTATCTTTATTGTTTAAACATCGAATCAATGACAAACTGGAAAAAAATCATTTTAGTGCTGGTATTAATTGGAGTAGTTACCGGGGGAATTATGATTTACCGCACTTTTACCAAACCGCATAGAGATGTAACCACCGAAAAAGCGGTCAGCATATCTGCCCAGGCGATTTTTGATGCATTTAAAACCGATGAAGCTGCTGCCAATAAATTATACCTCGACAAAGCCATTCAGTTGAGTGGAGAAGTGCTCGATATCAGTACCAATCAAGAAGGAAAAACAGTGGTGAATTTTAAAACCAATGATCCATTATTTGTAATCAATTGTACTTTTAAAACCAATCCAGGAACCCTGAAACCCGGTGATACCATCAATTTCAAAGGAATTTGTACAGGTTATATTCCAGACGCTAACGTAGTAATAAACGAGGGAGTTTTAGTAGAATTATGAGATAAGAATTAAGAGATATAAGATAAGAATTAGGAGAGATGAATTAAGACTTAAAAGAAATTTAGAATAAATAGTTATGAAAAAAATAATTAGCGTTTCAATCGGGTTGATGTTGATCTTCGGCACTATCAATGCCCAAAAAGTATATAGCACCAGAAATGGAAAAATCAGTTTTATTGCTCCAAACGACGAAGACGTTAAGGCAGTAAATAACGAAGTAACCAGCCGCCTTTCCGACAATGGCGCTATGAGTTTCAGTTGCCTGATTAAGGGCTTTAAATTTGGCTATGCCGAAATGCAGGACCATTTCAATACCGAATACCTACAAAGTAATACCTACCCAAGGGCTGACTTCAAGGGCACAATAACCAATCTAAAAGAAGTGGTTTTTACTAAAAATGGCACTTATAAAGCCACAGTAAAAGGCGATCTTACACTCCATGGAGTTACCAAAAACATTACAGTCAACGGCACCATCACTGTAAAAGATGGTAAAATGACCGCCATTGCTAGCTTTCCGATCATCATGAAGGACTTTAAAATTGATGCATCTAGCGTTACAGAGAAGGTGAAAGCCGAAATCAACTGTATCTATCAATAATTTTGTTGAACACCATTCTAGGCTTATCTTTGCAGTCAATTCAGGCAGATTTGTTTATTGTTCAGCCTGGGTTTACCGATTCGTTCGGTACCATAGAACTAATAAACGCCTCGAGGTGACATTCCATACATTTCCTGCGTTTATTGGTTGATTATTCATTCCAAACCTAGTTTGGTAAAGGAACCAATGTATATGCAAATTAGAGAAGAACTTAAAAAGAGGATTTTGGTGATCGATGGGGCCATGGGCACCATGATCCAGCGCCATAAATTAACGGAGGCCGATTATAGAGGAGACCGTTTTAAAGACTGGCACAGCGATGTAAAAGGCAATAATGATTTATTGTGCATTACACAGCCTGACATTATTGTAGGCATTCACAAAGAATATTTAAGTGCAGGTGCAGATATCATCGAAACCAATACATTTAGCAGTACTACCATTGCAATGGCCGATTATGATATGCAATCTTTGGCATATGAATTAAATGTTGCCGCAGCCAAATGCGCCAAAGAAGCAATCAGACAGTTCATGGCAGAAAACCCTGGCACACCTCCCAAATTTGTTGCAGGTGCAATTGGTCCATTAAATAAAACATTGAGTCTTTCTCCTGATGTAAATAATCCAGGATTCAGGGCAGTCACTTTTGATGAAGTAGCAGCTGCTTATTATGAGCAAATAGGAGGCTTAGTAGATGGAGGCGTTGACATTATTTTGATTGAAACCATTTTTGATACACTTAATGCTAAAGGTGCGATTTACGCAACCAAAAAATATTTTCGCGATAAAGGAATTCCTGAATTACCGATCATGATCAGCGGCACTATTACCGATGCATCGGGCAGAACATTGAGCGGACAAACACTCGAAGCATTTTATACTTCAGTGATGCATGCCAACCCATTGAGTATTGGATTGAACTGCGCATTGGGTGCTGCAGAAATGAGAAGTCATATAGAAGAACTCTCACAAATTGCAGCTTGTTATACTTCAGCATATCCGAATGCAGGATTGCCAAATGCCATGGGCGAATACGATGAGCAACCTCATGAAACAGCACATTTTATTGAAGAATGGGCAGAACAAGGTTTTGTAAATATTGTAGGAGGCTGTTGCGGTACTACGCCTGATCATATCAAACATATTGCAGATAACGTTCGTAAAATTCAACCAAGACAATTACCTGTTTTGGAAGCAACCATATAATCATGACGATCATTAAACCATACTTACGTCTTGCAGGATTAGAACCATTAGTGGTTCGTCCAGAAACCAATTTCATTAATGTTGGAGAAAGAACCAATGTTACCGGATCAAAAAAATTCGCAAGACTTATAAAGGAAAATAAATACGAAGAAGCATTATCAGTTGCACGTCAGCAAGTAGAAAGCGGTGCGCAGGTATTGGATGTAAACATGGATGATGCATTGCTGGAAGGCGTTAGCGCAATGACTACTTTTCTGAATCTCTTACAAAGTGAACCAGATATTGCACGCATTCCTATTATGATTGATAGCTCTAAATTTGAGATCATTGAAGCAGGATTAAAATGTGTGCAAGGAAAATGTATTGTGAATTCTATTTCAATGAAAGAGGGCGAAGCCAAATTCATTGAACAGGCACATATCTGTAGGGCTTATGGAGCAGCCGTTATTGTAATGGCTTTTGATGAAGTAGGTCAGGCAGATACCAAGGCAAGAAAAGTAGAGATCTGTCATCGTGCATACAAAATTTTAGAAGAGCAAGTCGGCTTTGATCCGCAGGATATTATTTTCGATCCGAATATTTTTGCGGTTGCAACAGGTATTGAAGAACACAATAATTATGCAGTAGATTTTATAGAAGCTACCAGAGAAATTAAAAAATTAATGCCACTTACCAAAGTAAGTGGTGGGGTATCGAATGTGTCTTTTTCTTTTAGAGGAAATGACCATGTGCGTGAAGCCATTCATTCGGTGTTTTTATTTCATGCCATCAAAGCAGGCATGGATATGGGTATTGTGAATGCAGGTCAGTTGGTAGTGTATGATGAAATAGAACCTACTTTACGTCAATTATGCGAAGATGTATTGTTGAATAAAAACAATGATAATAACGAGGCCACCGAAAAATTAATTGTTCATGCTGAAACAGTAAAAGCAAAAGGCAAGGTAGAAGTAAAGGATGAAAAATGGCGCAATGAACCTGTTGAAAAAAGATTGGCGCATTCACTCATTAACGGCATTACAGAATACATTGATGCAGATACTGAAGAAGCGAGACAAAAATATCCTCGTCCTTTGGATGTAATTGAAGGGCCATTGATGGATGGAATGAATATAGTGGGCGATCTATTTGGTGCAGGTAAAATGTTTTTACCTCAGGTAGTAAAGAGTGCTCGTGTGATGAAGAAAAGCGTGGCCATTCTTACACCATACATCGAAAAAGAAAAAGAAGATAGAAAAAATGCCCATATTGCTGCAGGTACTACCAATGAAGAAACAGCAGGTGCTGCAAAAATTTTATTGGCTACTGTAAAAGGCGATGTGCATGATATTGGAAAAAATATTGTAGGCGTAGTATTGGGTTGTAATGGATATGATATTGTTGATCTAGGGGTGATGGTACCAGCAGATAAAATTTTAGAAGCAGCCCAAAGAGAGAACGTAGATATTATTGGATTGAGTGGATTGATTACTCCATCACTCGATGAAATGGTTCATATAGCCAAAGAAATGAAGCGCCGTAATATGAAGCAGCCTTTATTGATTGGTGGTGCTACTACTTCCAGAATGCATACCGCCGTTAAGATTGCTCCTGAATACGATTTGGGGGTTGTGCATGTATTGGATGCATCAAGAAGTGTTACAGTAGCAGGTTCATTATTGAACAAAGAATTAAAGCAACCTTTTTTAGGTGAGTTAACATCGGAATACACCAAATTGAAATTTGATTTCGATAATAAGAAAGTAGTCAAACAATATTTGCCTTACCAGGAAGCATTGCAAAATAAAGTGTCGATCAATTGGGATAATTATCAACCTGTTGCTCCTAGTTTTACCGGAGTGAAAGTTTTAGACAATTATGATTTGAATGAATTAAGAACATTCATTGATTGGAAGCCATTCTTCATTACCTGGGAAATGCATGGAAATTTTCCGGAGATCTTAACCGATAATGTAGTTGGAGCAGAAGCCACTAAATTGTACAACGATGCCAATGCATTATTAGATAAAATTGTTTCAGAAAAATGGTTAACAGCTAAAGGAGTAATAGGATTCTGGGAAGCAACTGCTGAAAATGATTCTGTTACAGTACAATCTGAAAAGGGTACTGTACAATTAGAGTTCCATCGCCAGCAAATTAAAAAAGCAGCAGGTCAGCCGAATTTATCTTTAGCAGATTTTATCAGACCAATAGGTGCGAGCGGATCTTCTGCTACGGTCAAAGATTATATGGGTGCATTCGCTGTAAGCATTCATGGAATAGAACCTCATTTAGAAAGATTTGAAGCGGCGCATGATGATTATAATAAAATCATGTTACAAGCACTAGCAGATAGATTTGCAGAAGCATTTGCAGAAGTATTGCATTTGCGCACCAGAAAAGAATTCTGGGGCTATGATGCCAATGAGCAATTAAGCCCAGAAGAATTAATCAAAGAACAATACACGGGCATTCGTCCAGCACCAGGCTATCCTGCTTGCCCCGATCATACAGAGAAATACAAATTATTTGATTTGTTAAGTGCCCAAGACAATGCAGGCATTAGCTTAACTGAAAGCTTGGCCATGTATCCAGCATCATCTGTTTGTGGTTGGTATTTTTCTCATCCACAATCTCAGTATTTTGGAATCGGGAAAATTCAGCGTGATCAATTAGAAGATTATGCTAGAAGAAAAAGCATGGATATTCTAACAGCAGAGAGATGGTTAAGCCCTATTTTAGAATAATTGACGAAATTTGTAAGATGAGAAGTTTATTTATAGTTGTGTTCTGTTCATTATTATTTTCAACAAACACAAAGGCTCAAGACAAAACAGCTAAGAAAGAAAGAAAAGGAGAATTTTATTTTTCTTGGGGTTATAATAAAGAATGGTATACCAATTCGAATGTTCGAGTAAATCAACCATCCCTCAATAATAACTACACTTTAAAGAATGTTACTTCGCACGATAATGTGGGTTGGGATCAGGGCATTTTTAATGTACCCCTAAGTATTCCACAATACAATTACCGCATTGGTTATTTTTTTAACAAGAAAAAAGGATTGGCTTTCGAAATTAATTTCGATCATACCAAACATATTTTAACCGATGGTCAAACAGCTCGTTTAGTGGGCACATTGGGTGGAAGAAATGTAGACACCAGTATTTTGTTTGCTAAAACCAATGGCTTTAATTATTATTTAAACAATGGCGCCAATTTTTTGCTCTTCAATATTGTGAAGCGTTGGACTTGGTATGAAAGCAAGAGCGAAAAATTTAAATTAGACTTTTTAGGAAAAGCTGGGATTGGCCCAGTGATTCCACATGTGGAGAATACTTTTTTTGGCAAAGCCAATCAAGATGGATTTCAATTAGGTGGTTGGAATATTGGAACAGAAGGCGCTTTGAAAGCAACATTCTATAAAAAAGTGTTCCTGGAATTTTCTCAAAAACTCGACTACGCCCGATACAGTGGTTTAAAAGTATACGAAGGAACCGCCAAAGAAGCATTCTTATCGTATCAACTTATTTTAAGTTTGGGCTATACTATTCCGATGGGGAAGAGAGAGTAGTTATTTAATTTTGGTCAATCAACTTCATCAAAAGTCCTTGCAACCCTTTGGAATTAGGGGGCAGCGCATTCAGGTTAACTATTTTGAATGCTTTGTCAATCAAAATCATTCTTGGTATAGAAACAATATGATAATCCTGAAGATTATTTCTATCCACTATATACTCGTATTTATAAATATTTTTTTTCTTTAGATAAGCCATCCATTGATCTTTGTCATCGTCAATTGAAATGGAGAGAACCACTAGATCTTTATTATCCTTGAATAAATGTATCATACTATCTAAATAAGGCCTGTTTTGTATACATGGCCCACACCAAGTAGCCCAAAAATCAAGATAAATAACTTTATTCTTAAAAGCTGAAAGAGAAACTTTATTGCCAGTAAAATCTGTTAAAATAAAATCTTTTGCTTTATCCCCCACATTGATCTTTGTAAGCTCATCGATCGTTTTAATTAAAGCGTTTTTATAGGTGATTGTTTTTACTTGAATAGCCTCTTTTTTAAGTGCATTTATCTCATTTTTATTTTCTAATGAAAGGGCTTTGTCTTTAATCTCATTACATTTTATCCAATCCTGAATTTTTTTTTTTTTTTTAGTTCCATTAGGTTGATACTTAATTAGTATACCCAAAATATTTCGATACACAACCAACTGCAAATTTTCTGCTTGCAAAAAATTAATAGAATACTTTTTAATTAATGGAACAGTTAAAGAATCAATTTGCTTTTTATAATAGGGTAAACTATCTTTTCTGATTTTCTTGACATAAGTGTAATAAAAAGATATATTTGACAAACTATTAATTAAATCTGCATTACATCTAGCTAATTCAAGACGAAAGAATTTACTATCTACTTCCTCTTTAATAGCTAAAAGCTCTTTATTTCGATTATTATACTGTTTTAATACATATTCAATTGTTGATGGAATAGTTGACTGAATTCCATCTTCAGCTTCGAGGTAAGAACCTTGTTTTGGATATGGAGTATTTTTTAGATAGGTGTTTTCAATAGAGTGTGTGCCATCAAATAATGCTTTTTGTGGATTGAGATAATCTATTGTTAGCCTAATTTGATCACTGGGTGATAAATAAAGGATGTTTCTTCCAATTCGAAAATAATTAGCCTGGCTTAATGGAAAACTAATTTTAAATGAGGAATTACTATCAGTAACTATTTTTCTTTGCCCATCTTCAATATTTATACCTTCAAAATCAGATTTATCTTCAACTAATACAGCATTATTAAAGTTATATAGATAACCGTTTAAATGAACAGAACTCTTTTTTTGTCCATAAATAACATTTGAAATAAATAATAAAAAGAAGAAAAGTTTTTTCATAATAATTTTTAAAAAATTGGTTAGCTAATTAAAATAGCTAACCAATTGATGATTCTAAAATCTAAAACAAGCCTTTATTGTTTTTGAGGTATCAGTTCCACATACACCTGTTCCACAATATCTATCTACAGGACAATCTGCATGAGATGAACAACTATCGTTACATGGATCAATTTCATCAGTTTTACCTTCTCCACCAATTAATTTTTTCTGAGCATTTCTACTCAAAACAACTCCAAGTTTTTCAAATTTCTGTTTCATAATAATAGTTTAAGCCATCCATTTATCATGTATGGCGGTTAATAATAATTGATCCTACAGCTTTAAGCATCAGCAGGTTTTTGGCTCGCCCAACCACTTAATCGTCACCAAGTGTAGAACCGTTAGACTTTTCTTTTGGGTTCTATGCAAAAGAATTCATTAAAGCTGTTAAGTATAAAGAAATATACAAAATTTGCAAGGGGGTACAAATGTCCCTTTTTTATCTCTTCCATAATCCTCTCCATTGATATAGTAGCCGATCGGCAAGTGAAGCATTTTCAGTAATGATTTCAGCTATGCCAGATAAATTGTTGCTAAATAAAATTTGTTTTTTATAATTTGTAACTAACCCATTTGGTAATACAACCTTAATTAAGAAGGCTGTATCTCTATAGGGCACAGCAGGTATGTTAGTGATGATTCCATCGAGTACGCCAAACTCATTGCGCTGATAACTGTTGAGTGCAATATGTACTTGCTGCCCTTTACTGATTTTTCCAAAGTTTTGTTGCGATGCCAATACCTCTGCAAAATAACTGGGCTGCGACGGAATGATGTAAAATAGTTCCTGACCTGCTTTGATCCAACTATTGGTTTGATAATAACTCGCCATTTGTATCTTACCTGTTTCCGCAGCGATGATCATATATCGGTTCTTCCATTCTGTGATGGCCGTTTTTGCATTGAATAGTGCTGTAATAAAATTCTGCTGTATATCATTAGCAGTTTTAGCAATCTCAATTAATTCTTTATGTTTAGAGATTGCACTATTGTTTTGATTGATAGTACCTGCGTCTACTTGCACTAATTGCTGTTGTTTGGCAATAACGGCAGATTTGTCTTTGTTTAGTTCAAGCGGGGCTATTACTTTTTCTTTTACCAATCCTTCGTTGATGGTAAGTAAATGCTGCTGCATCTGTAAATCTTGTTCTATGAGTTGCTTTTGCGTTTGAGCATTTTGATTGAGTGCTTGAATGGTGTTTAATTCCTTTGCTATGGTTTGCTTCTTTTGTTCAAAATACCCTTTGGGTGTAGACCACCCTAATTGATAGACCTGTTGAGTCAGCTCTTGATAATTTTTTTGTATATCACCTAAAATATTGAGTGCTGGTAGTGTTTGTGCATTGCTCCACCATGCATTAGTTGAAGAGTTATTGGAAGTTTTTAGATTCTTCAACTGTGCTTCTATCCATTTGTCTAAAAGCAAAACTTGTTCGTAATCTGCACTGCTCTGTATAATTCCTAGTAGCGCTCCTTCTTGTACTTGATCGTTATCTTTCACAAACAATGCTACCAGTTTGCCTTCTGATTTACTCATTACCTGTTTGGGTAAATTATTACCCACTATTCTTACAGGGGCTTTGATGATATCAGGGTATTGAATAAAAAAGCTTCCTGTAAACAATAATGCAATGATGATGAAGAATAATGCAATACCATTTCGTACCATCCATGCAGGCCTGGTGCTGATGATCTCTCTTACCTCACTACTGTAAATCCGATCTGCCTCATCCAATCTTTCTACATTGGCTGCTTGTAGCATATCATCTAAACTATATGTTTGATCTGTTGGCATATCTTTTATTAATCTCTTATTTAATCTCCTAGTTCTAATTGATTTTTTACCAAGGTAAAATACTCTCCCTTCATCGCTGCCAACTCTGCATGGGTACCGCTTTCTACTATAGCTCCGTTGTGTAGCACCACAATTTGATTAGCATGTTTTACCGTACTTAATCTATGTGCTACAACTACCACTGTTTTGCCTTCAAAGAAAGTTTGTAGGTTTTTAATGATGGTGCTTTCATTATTAGCATCCAGTGCATTGGTAGCTTCGTCCAGTAAAATCATATTGGGGTTCTTGTAAACCGCCCTTGCAATGAGTATTCGTTGCTTTTGGCCTGCACTCACTCCAGTACCTTCAGCACCTATCTTGGTATTATAACCTAGTGGCAAGCTTTCAATAAAAGGGGTTATATTGGCAATGCTTGCTGCATACCTTAATCTTTCTCT
>REAV01000173.1 GCA_004294465.1 Sphingobacteriia bacterium
CTCTTTGTTCAACAATTTTAAATCTTTCATTTGGAGTAGTACTATTAGCCAGGCAAAAAAGGATCTTGATAAAACGGGAAAACCAATTATGCCTGAGTTAATTAAAATGCTCAATAATAATGGCTTTGTTAAACTGGTTAATACAGAGTATTTGATGTACCCGGGTTCAAAGGAAGTAAAGTGGTCACATGGCTATTTTATTTATTATGATATAGATTGGCTTTCCATTAGAGCAGGATGGTTATTGGAAGAACTTACATTTATGGATTTTGGGTATTGTACAAAAAATTATTATGATTATGGTGAAATGATGAGAAATCAAAATGATCCTTTTAGTTCAAAAAAAGTTTGGGAACTTAAATGGGAAAAAAAGCAAACCAAAGAGCAAGTAATAAAAAATCGGCCCATTTTAGCGGATAAAGTAAAAAAATGGTGGACTGCTAATGGAGATAAATGGAACAGAATTGATGCCATGAAGGAAGCTTTACAATCAAATGATGAATATAGAGTAGAATTGGTATTTAAATTTTTGATGAGAGGTGAGTGCGATGAATTAACTAAAGATGTTTATGTATGGGAGATAAGGCCGATCGTGGAAAAACTAATCAAATCCCCAAACAGTAGAATAAAATTAACGGCCAAAGCATGGCTCAATAATGATTGGAGATTGAATGAGGAGTAATATTCAATATGTTTTCTTCTATTTCTATTTAAGAATATACTGAGCCCTTTCAATACGGTCGTTTATTGCAATGCCAATTCCAGATTCGGGAAAGACTTCAGCTAAGATCACTTCATAATTCCCTAAATCAATTTTTCTAAGCGTAGCAAATAGTTGATTAGCAGCTTCGCTCAAATCTCCTTTTGAGGATAGGCAAAAACAATTGACGTTGTCGTCGGAAAAATCTTTAGAAAGACTAATGATAGCTATTTTCTTTCCTTGATGCTCCTGTATTAATTGCTCAATATTTCCCCTGAATAAAGGCGTGTTAGGAGCGTAATGGCTTTTTAATTGTCCAGGAGTTTGAGGGATAGTTGGAAGTGCTGTATACTTTACTTCTAAACCAGTTAAATCTGTTAACTGTGCCGCACTAATTCCTCCGACTCTATGTAATAGAATATGATCTCCCATTACTTCACAAATGGTAGATTCTAAACCAACGCTAGTTGGCCCACCATCCAACACATAGCCAATTTTTCCTTCTAAACCATCATACACGTGATTTGCTGATGTTGGGCTTATATATCCAGATGGGTTAGCACTTGGCGCTGCAAGTGGAAAATTGATTTGTTCTAAAAGAGCTAATGTTAATGGGTGATTGGGAATACGAATGGCCACTTTATTACTTCCAGCAGTAGTAATATCTGGAACAGTATTTTTTTTAGGCAGCAATAATGTAATTGGCCCTGGCATCAAAACTTTGGCAATAATTAAACTATGAATATCTGCTTCTGCATATCGATTGATCTCGTCAATATTTTTTACATGTAAAATTAACGGGTTAAATGAGGGTCTGTTTTTTGCTGCATAAATTTTAGACACAGCTACTTCACTCAATGCATTTCCAGCTAGCCCATAAACAGTTTCAGTAGGTATTGCTACTAATTCATTAGCTATTAATAAAGCTACTGCCTTTTGTAAATCTGTTCCAATAGTTGTGATCATTCTTTACATTTTTATAGGCAATGCTGCTTCAACATAATCATCTAATTTGTCTATATGCAAAATAGTGCTGGTATTGTTTTCGTTCGGATGAAACATGGGAACAAATTTAGCACCATAAACAAATTCTGCAAAACTATACGAGGCTCTGGAAATTACAGTATTTGAAAAACTTTCATCAAAGCCTTGAACAAAAATCAACAATTCTGCTTGTGCCGATTCAATATCTTCTTTGGTAAAATTGTACAATGGACTATTCTCATTGATCATATGCACCAATGTCCAGTTAGAAGTTAAAGTGTTGGCTTTGGCTATTTCTAAAGCCAAATCAAAGAATTTATTTTTCAATTGACCTTCTTCTTCAATTCTTAAAGCGAGTGTAATCTTCACTTCAACATTCACTAAATAATTTTTAGTATAAGGTACCATTCTATACATCAAGGCGACACCATCTTTGAATGGAACAAACAAGGCATTTTTGCTATATTTAATAAATGCCCTGGGGCGAGCAAATCTTCCATATAACAAACCTGTTGCTAAGGCAAAACTCATTAATCCAACCAATGCTTCCAAAGAGGCAGTTAAACTGGCGGCAAAGCCAATGGGGTTAATTCTTCCATATCCAACAGTGGTAAAAGTTTGCGCACTGAAGAAAAACGCCTCCCCCCACTGATCGGATTTGCTATTTGCAACCATTCCCCCAAGATGATCAACACCTATATACATATACAAACTGGCAAAGAATAAGTTAACCGTAAAAAAGAACAATAGTATAGACCCTAAAAACTTCCAAATGGGCATGGAAAGTAGGGTATGGTAAATATTTAAACTTCTCCATAATGGAAGCCCTTTTGCTTCAATATTAGGAACCCCATTATTGTTGAAAAAACGACCCCCATTCAAGGCCGTATTGGTGCCTAGGCCGGTTTCTTCGTTGATCTTGGCTTTTCTATTTAATTTTCTCGTTAACATCTTATACTATTCTTGGTTGAAGATAACTCATACAAGCCTATCTTTGCGGCCTTATGAAACAGATTAGGAATTTTTGTATTATAGCTCATATCGATCATGGCAAAAGTACGTTAGCCGATAGATTATTGGAGCATACCAAAACTATTGGGGAAAGAGATATGATGAATCAGGTATTGGATGATATGGATCTGGAAAGGGAAAAGGGAATTACCATCAAAAGTCATGCAATTCAAATCAGCTATACCCATAAGGGCATTGTATATGTATTAAACCTCATTGACACTCCGGGGCATGTGGATTTTAGCTATGAAGTAAGCCGAGCCCTTGCAGCCTGTGAGGGAGCTTTATTGTTGGTGGATGCTTCTCAGGGGATACAGGCCCAAACAATCAGCAATTTGTATTTGGCCATGGAGAATGATTTAGAAATCATTCCAGTGATCAATAAGATTGATATGGATGGAGCAAAAATTCCTGAAGTAACCGATCAAATCATAGACTTAATAGGCTGTAAGCAAGAAGATATATTATTGGCAAGTGGAAAATCTGGAATTGGGATTGAAGAAATTTTACAAGCAATTGTTGAAAGGATACCAGCACCAGAAGGAAGCGTTGATGCCCCTTTACAAGCACTCATTTTCGATAGTGTATTCAATAGTTTCAGAGGGATTATCATCTATTATAGAATTCTAAATGGCATATTGAAGAAAGGCGATAAAATTCGTTTTGTTGCATCTGGTCAAGATTATATTGCCGATGAAGTAGGTGTATTGAAATTAAATATGACGCCTAAGGCAGAAGTGAAAGCGGGTGATGTGGGATATATCATCACCGGAATTAAAAACGCAAAAGAAGTAAAAGTAGGAGATACCATCACGCTGGCGAATAATCCTGGTGAAATGATTCATGGATTCGAAGAAGTCAAACCAATGGTATTTGCAGGTATTTTTCCAGTGGAAACCGATCAGTTTGAGGAATTGCGCGATTGTATGGATAAATTACAATTGAATGATGCTTCACTCACTTTTGAATTGGAGACCTCTCAGGCATTGGGCTTTGGATTCCGTTGCGGATTCTTAGGCTTGTTGCATATGGAAATTATTCAAGAAAGATTGGAGCGGGAATTCAATCAAACGGTGATCACAACAGTTCCGAACGTAAGTTTCAATGCCTATACAACTCGTGGCGAAAAAATACAGGTGAATAATCCGGTTGAAATGCCTGATCCAGTAAAAATTGACCGTATTGAAGAGCCATTCATTAAAGCACAGATTATTACCTTACCTGATTATATCGGAAATATCATGACCCTTTGTTTGGGCAAACGTGGTATTTTGATCAACCAGAGTTATTTAACCCCAACAAGGGTTGAATTGATTTTTGAAATGCCATTAACGGAGATCGTATTTGATTTCTACGATAAATTAAAAAGCTCTACCAGAGGGTATGCTTCATTTGATTATACGCCTATCGACAACAGAGACGCGGATATCGTAAAGATGGATATCTTGTTGAATTCAGAAAAAGTAGATGCATTGAGTGCATTAATTCATAGAAGCAGGGCGCAAGATTTTGGAAGAAGGTTATGCGAAAAATTAAAAGAATTGTTGCCAAAGCAACAGTTTCAAATATCCATACAAGCAGCCATTGGTGCAAAAGTGATTGCCCGAGAAAATATCAGTGCTATGCGAAAAGATGTTACCGCAAAATGTTATGGTGGTGATATTAGCAGAAAGCGTAAATTATTGGAAAAGCAAAAAGAAGGAAAGAAAAGAATGCGTCAAATTGGAAATGTAGAAATTCCACAAGAAGCATTCTTAGCAGTGTTGAAATTGGATTAATTTTCTATGTTTGGAATATAGATCCATTTACCCAATTCCCACCTAAATCCTTCAATCGTGCCATAAGGAACAAGGGTGTGTTTTTTGCTGATTTCTCCTGTTTCGCTAACCAGTTTTGCAAATACAATGCGATCTATTTCTGCATCATAATTGAGTTTTGCATTGGCTTCTTTTTTGAATTCTAGACAAAATCGATAAGCAGGCTGAGGCGGTTTAACAGGGTCATTGGGATAACTAAAAAATCGGCCACCAAATAGCGGTCTATTATTATTGTCGAAGGTCAATACTTCCAACCATTTTTTGGTGCTTCTTGCATCATTCTCGTCATAGCCAATTAAAGTATAATAATTTTTGTTGTTGAATTTTTTAAGCACAATATTATAATACAATGCGCCAATCCAATTTTCATTGGTTCTAACAGAGTCTACAGGACGTTCAGTAAAGTCAGCTCCGTCATAAAGTGGAATTAGTTTTAAAGATCCATCCGGTGTTTTTAATTGTATGGCTCCCTTGTATCTGTAATAACTAAAATCTTTCATGAGCTGCCAGGTAATAATTCTAAAACTACTATCTGGAGCATATAAGCGGGAAATGGTTTTCAAAGAATCGAATGCATAATTAAATGAATAAGGCGTTTTCAATGCTTGTACTAAGTTTTTTGTAAAAAAACTATCTGCCCTTAATCGGTCGGTAATTTCTTCTGCATTGACTATATCGAATGCATATTTACTTAATGATTGTTCTGCAAGTTGTAATAGTTTTTTATTGGCACCTGTTTGTGCATTGCTATTGCTGTAAATGAATGGCAATAATAAAAGGGTAAATAGTAAGCGCTTCATCTTTTATAGAAAATGATATAGTAGCAATTTACAAGCTAATTGGAGGAATTACTACAAAGCTCCAAATTTTATCTTTTTCTTAAACTATAGCAGGCTTCAGCAAATGCCAATAAGTCGGTAAATCTGCAATCGATCATTGGGTCGGGAAATGGCACTTCGGGGTGAGTAGTGGCAACAAAAACTGTTTTCATGCCTGCATTTCTCCCAAACTTCATATCGCTCAATCTGTTTCCAACCATGATGCTTTTGGATAAATCAATTTGAGGAAAATCTGATTGTGCTTGAAAAGCCATGCCAGGTTGAGGTTTGCGATTAGGGGAGTCGTCGGCCAGATCAGCGCAAAAATAAATTCGATCAATTTTTCCGCCACCAGTTTCAATGGCAGCTAACATATTTTGATGAATCTCATTTAGATGGGCCATTGTCATCAATCCTTTTCCAATACCTTTTTGATTGGTTACAATTACAATGGTTGAAAAACATTGATTGAGTAGTGGAATGGCGGGGATGGTATTTTCGTAAAATTGAAATTCATTCCAATTGAGAATATAGTCTTCTTTTTTCTCATGATTCAATACGCCATCACGATCTAAAAAAAGTGTCCAGCTTTGGTCAACAATATTTAGGTTAAGCATACTAGTTAAAAATATCGGCTTCTACCAATTCACAAATGATATGTCCTAATAAAATATGGCTTTCCTGAATTCTTGGAGTGATATCAGAAGGCACATTCAATAAATAATCGGAGAGGGGAGCTAATTTTCCTCCGGTGCTTCCAGTAAATCCTACAGTAATAATACCTTTGGATTTAGCTACTTCAAATGCTTTTAAAATATTGGGAGAATTTCCAGAAGTAGATAATCCTATCAATACATCACCCTTTTCCATAGTGCCTTCTACTAAGCGAGCATAAATTTCATCATAACTATAATCATTGGCAACTGCTGTTAAGTAAGAACTATTGCAATGAAGTGCATCTGATGGCAAAGCTTTTCTGTTTTTATAGAATCTTCCAGAAAATTCTGCAGAGAGGTGTTGCGCATCTGCTGCGCTGCCGCCATTTCCGCAAAAAAGCACTTTATGCCCAGCTTTAAAAGAGTTACTTACGGCAACAACAATATGGTCAACTGTTTGCAACAAAGCTTCGTTATTCAATAAGGATTGCTTTACTTCAATGGAGGCTTTTATGATTGCTGGAATAGACGTATTCATAGTCAATTTAAGGTTGTTTTGCAAGTGCAACAATGGTATAGGTTAAAACTTCCCAACTGTATTTTTCTTTGCTTTTACGAAGATGATTTAAAAAATGCGCTTCACCTAATTCATATAAACGATCAATCCCTTGTGCAATACTTTCAGCATTGGGCTCTGTTACAATACCAGATTTATCTTCAAAAACCATTTCCGGTAATGCTCCAACATTGGTTACTAAAATGGGTTTTTCAAAATGATAGGCTAGGGGGGTAACGCCACTTTGAGTAGCATTCCGATAAGGTTGAATTACAAAATCACATGCATTCAAATACCATTGAACTTCATTGTCAGGAATAAAATTGGTAAAAGAATAAATGTTTTTTTGAATTCCTAAAGACTTGATTAAATTATTGTAGTAAGTAGGTTCTTCATAAAACTCACCCGCAATAATCAATTTAGGCATTATTTTTTGTGGATTAGATTCATGCTCAAATTGCAGAATGGCCATGGCTTGTAACAATAAATCCAGGCCCTTATATTTTCTTATGAATCCAAAAAACAAAATGATGGGCTCGTCAATGGGCAATCCTAATTTTTGCCTTGCCATTTTTTTATCCATTATTTCGCCAAAATGATCATACAATGGATGTTGTATAGTGAACGCTT
The DNA here is from genome assembly GCA_004294465.1 of Sphingobacteriia bacterium. Lineage (GTDB taxonomy): Bacteria > Bacteroidota > Bacteroidia > Chitinophagales > Chitinophagaceae > Sediminibacterium. The sequence goes on from REAV01000173.1 coordinate 7,173, forward strand.
TTTTATTGGTATACAATTTAAGGTCAATGGCTACTTTTTTGCTAAGTGTTATAAAAGCATCAATCGGTTGTACAAAATATTTTGTAAGCGATTCATCCCCCAATCTTTTTTCATGGGGAATTATATTATCTGCAATACAAATGATTTTGGAAACCTTGTTTTTTTTGACAATTCTTAATATGGTTCCTAAGCATGCGCCCATAAATGGAAGCCAATATCTTACCAATACAATCGGTGCTTTTTTTGCACGGATTATCCTCCCCATTTTAATCCAATTCAATGGATTGATGGAATTAATGCTTACATGAATAGTTAAATTGCTTGGAGCAGGCAGAGTTGAATATTGTGATTTACCCGGGAATAGAAAAGAAGGATATTGTAAAGAAAAAGTATAAATGGTTACTTTGAATCCATCTTCTTGAAATGCTGTTGCCAACCTTTCATTGAAAGAGGCAATGCCACCGCCTCTAAATGGCCAAGTAGTTCCTATTAGAATCAACTCTTTTTGCATGAGTTTAATTGAGTGGCTAGGAGATGCCTAATTTATCTTCAATTAGGTAAACATTTCTTTCTGATGCATTTCTTGCAATCAATTCTGCAACAAAACCTGTTAAGAATAATTGCATTCCGATCACCATAGTGGCTAAAGCAATGAAAAAGAAAGGCTTGTTGGTTAAAGCCACTTCTGGGTCAAACACTTTGGCAATGATCAAATACAAACTAGAGCCAAGACCAACTAAAAAAAATAATGTTCCGTACAATCCAAAAAATTGCATGGGCTTTTTCCCGAATTTACCCAAAAACATAATAGTGCCTAAATCGAGAAAGCCATTTACAAAACGAGATAAGCCAAATTTGGTAGAGCCATATTTTCTAGCACGATGCTCAACTACTTTTTCTCCAATTTTTCTAAAACCACTCCATTTTGCCAATATGGGAATATAGCGATGCATTTCTCCAAATACTTCAATGCTCTTCACTACTTTTTTTCGATAAGCTTTCAATCCACAATTAAAATCATTTAATTGTATGCCTGAGCTCATTCTGGCAACAGCGTTAAATAACTTAGAAGGAATATTTTTAGTGAGTGTATTGTCGAATCTTTTTTTCTTCCATCCACTCACCATATCGTAGCCATCCAGAATAATCATTTCATACAGTGAAGGGATTTCGTCTGGGGAGTCTTGCATATCGGCGTCCATGGTGATAATAACATCACCCTGAGCTGCTCTAAAACCTTCATTTAATGCAGCTGATTTACCGTAATTCCGTTGGAACTTAATTCCTTTAATGGAATTGTTTTCACTAGCTATTTTTTGAATAACATCCCAGCTATTATCGGTACTACCATCATCAATCAAAATCACTTCGTACAAAAAACCTTGCTTTTCTACAACGGATTTAATCCATGCGCATAACTCTGGCAAAGATTCTTCTTCATTCAATAATGGTATAACGATGGATAAATTCATTAATTGGAATTAATCTTCAAATTTTCTTTCTTTTTTAATAACCAAGGCCATTAACATGGCTTTACAAAAATCCCATATTAATCCAATTCCGGTTCCTAATAGGATTTTCTTAATACCAGTTTCTTTCATGCTTTCTGCGGAGCTAGCCAATGCTTTTTCAATGTCTTCTTCTTTGGAGCCCATTTTTTCCATGAAAGCCCTTGTTTTCTCTAAAGCGATTTGACCAGATTTAACGGTCAATTCTTTATCGATAATATTGTATAAAAGATAGGTGGCTACTGCAATGATTATTGCAGCAACTACATATGCCATGAAATTGAATTTTAATGATTCAGCAAAGCTCAAAAATCCTTCATTTTGTTTTCTTAATTGAAAACCTCCCAACAAAATAATGATAATCATGTAAGGAATAAATGTAGAATAAAACTGAACAGAAGTGAATGTGTTTAGACCTGCTGCCCAACTTCCGAACATAACTAAAACTGCGGTAAGGCCACAAATAAGACCATACTTAGTACCCTCGTTAATGATGTTGATTTTCATGATTGATTGTTAATTTGAATAATATTTTCCTTTGTTGATAGTGCCTACAATTTTACCTTTTAAAGTACGGTCTATAAAGGCACTATTTAAAGACTTACTTTTGAAATTGGTTTTCCCCAAACTGTTATTTTCAATTCTATTATAAATAGTTAGTTCAGCTATAGCACCTTCTTCTATATGAGTAGTAGGAAGTTGAAAAATATTACGTGCATTGATTGAGAATAATTCAATGATTCTGTCATTGGATAATTCTTCTAATAAATGATTGACTACTAAAAATGAAGTTTCAAGTCCTATCATTCCAAATGAAGCAGCATCAAATTCACAGGTTTTATGATCCCAATCCTGAGGCAAATGATGAGAAGCGATGCAATCGATCGTGCCATCTACTATACCATCTCTCAATGCAAACATATCCGCTTTGGTTCTTAAAGGAGGGTTTACTTTTAAGAAGGTATCATAGGTTTGTAAATCTTCATCACAGAAAAACAAATGGTAAGGAGTAACACTACAACTCACTGAAAGACCTTCTTTTTTTGCTGCCTTAATTAAATTTAAAGAATTAGCAGTGGAAATACCTGTAAAATGAATTTTTGAGCCAGTATATCTCACTAAGTCTATATCTCTTTTGAGGATGCTTTCTTCAGAAATTGCAGGAATGCCCGGTAATCCCAATCGTGTTGAAATGATACCTTCATTCATCAAACCAGCTGCGCCAATACTTTTGTCGATAGGTACTTGTATGAGCACCCCATTGAATGCTTTTACATATTGTAGCGCTTTGATGAACAATCCTGCAGATTGAACGGGGTTGATACCGTCAGAAAATGCAATTGCACCACTGTTTCGCATATCATACATTTCAGCCAATTCCTTTCCTTCGGTCTTCTTAGTGATCGCCCCTATAGGGTGAATAAATATTGGCAAATCGTTTGACTGTTTAGAAGCGTATTCTACAGTCGATTTGTTATCAATAACTGGTATTGTATTGGGTAGTGTAAATACTCTTGTAAATCCTCCAGCTGCAGCAGCAGCCGAACCGGTTTGAATCGTTTCTTTAAATTCATAACCTGGGTCACAAAAATGGGAGAAAGTATCAACCCAGCCAGGTGAAACACATAAATGGTCTCCTTCAATAACGATTGCTGCTTTATCAGTTAAGTCGGCTCCAATTTTAGTGATGGTATTGTTTTCTATAAGTAGATCAAATATTTTACCGTTGAAAGGAGAATTGGTGTCGGTAATTTTTACCTGCTTCAATAGAATGTTCATGCAGTGGTTGAAAATTTGGTGCAATATAGCCTGAAAATTTCTTTTCGCCCTATATTTGCTGCCCATTTAGAAAAATGGAGTCTAACACTAAGTTCGGGACGTAGCGCAGCCCGGTAGCGCACACGTCTGGGGGGCGTGGGGTCGCAAGTTCAAATCTTGTCGTCCCGACAGAACCCTTCGCAAAATGCGAAGGGTTTTTTAATGATTTTTTTCTTTTAATGGGGATCAATGAAATGTTAATTAGTAAAATTCAACTGATTATATCCATTTGCAAAGAACTAGGCAACAAAATACACTTACAAATTATCTATCTTTACAATATATACTGATGATGAAAAGAATTAGCTGCTCATTTTTATTCATTCTTTTTGGCTGTTTTGGGCATGTTTGGGCTCAAACTGCGCCACTTTCTTTTCGAGCGGCCGTTGGTGTAGCTACTTATTTTGGAGATCTAACCGAAAAACCCAAATTATTCAACCAATCTTCTCCTAGCTTTTCATTAGGACTCAATTATGACATCACTGAACAAATTAAAGGAAGGCTTGATTTTTCATTAATGAAATTGAAGTCAGACGATCGATTTAATACAAGACAAGACTTTGTTAATCGGAATTTAAATTTTACCACCAGTTTATGGGATTTACAATTAGGTGTAGAATATGAATTCCTGAATATGACAAGCAATGATTATATTTTTACCCCTTATTTAGGTATTGGGCTAGGAATATTGCATTATAATCCTTGGACCTATGACAGAACTGGTGTGAAAAGATATTTAAGAGAATTTGGAACGGAAGGACAAGGTTTGCCTTCATATCCTGAAAGAAAGGTGTATAGTAAATTCGCTATGTCTTTACCGATCAACTTTGGAATCAAAGTAGCCATTAAAGAGAATGTGAGGTTTTTTCTTGAAATTAATTTAAGAAACACTTTTACTGATTATTTAGACGATGTTGGAAATGCCTATCCAGATAGAGACATTATTCTTAATGAAGCAAATGACCCAACAACAACGATCGGCCTTACTTATAGAGGTGATGAAGTATCTACACAGCCATACCCTGGGGTGAAGATACAGAGAGGGGGTTATACTAAAGATTTCTATTATACGACTTCAATTGGATTTATTTTTAATTTGAATAATCTCGAAATCGGAGGTGGAGGAAATGGAGGTAGTAAAAGAACTGGAAAAGTTGGTTCAAGGAGTTCTCGTTTAAAAAACCCTGGAAGAGTGTTTTAAACATAAAAAAGCCCAGTAACAGAAGCAACTGGGTTTTTTCTTGTATAGTCCAACAATTAATTCGGTAAGAAAGGATTAAAATCTTTCTAATTTCGAGAAGAAAAAATCTGCCTCAATAATGGCATTCTCATCGCTATCGCTTCCGTGAATGGCATTTTCTCCGATAGATGCAGCAAAAATTTTACGAATAGTACCTTCATCTGCTTGAGCCGGGTTGGTAGCCCCAATTAATGTTCTGAAATCTGCTACGGCATTGTCTTTTTCTAAAACTGCTGCTACTATTGGTCCGCTGATCATAAAATCCACTAATTCTTGGAAAAATGGTCTGGCTCTATGAATGTCATAAAATAATCCAGCTTGTTCTTCTGTTAATTTTATCCATTTCATTGCTTTAATGGAAAATCCAGCTTTTACAATCTGGTCTAAAATGGCTCCAGTATGCCCTTTTCCAGTAGCATCGGGCTTAATCATGGTGAATGTTTGCTTGCTCATATTATTAAATTTCGCGGCAAAAGTAAGGAATAGCAAGGGTTTGATATACCTATCACTGATTAATTTTAACATTTAATGGTAAAATGTTTTGATTTACTAGTTTAGATACTGCAATTTTGCCGCCATTGTATGCAAAATATTGAGGCTTTTTATCCATTATTGTCTTCCCCGCAACGTGTAGTGATCACCACACATCAAAAACCCGATGGGGATGCCATGGGCTCTTCTTTAGGTCTTTTTCATTTTTTGAAAGGAATGAATCATGAGGTAACGGTTATTTCTCCCACTAACTGGGCTGATTTTTTGAACTGGATGCCAGGAACAGAAGGGGTGATCAATTTTGAAATGCATAAAGAGAAGGCATTGAAAAAATTGGATGATGCCACAGTTTTGTTTTGTCTGGATTTCAATATTTTTCATAGAACCAAACATTTAGCGCCTTATTTGGCCAATGCCAAAGCCATTAAAGTGCTGGTAGATCATCACCAACAACCAGATTGTCCATCCTTTGATTATGGAGTGAGTGATACCTCCAAAAGTTCTACTTGCGAAATGATCTATGATTTTATTGTTGGATCTGGCAATGAAAATTCCCTGAATCAAGTAATTGCAACCTGTTTATATACAGGAGTAATGACTGATACGGGTTCTTTCAGATTTCCTTCTACCACCGCATCTGTTCATAGAATGGTGGCTCGTTTAAAAGATGCCGGATTGGATCATTCAGAAGTGCATGATCATATTTATGATAATTTTTTAGAGAACCG
>REAV01000099.1 GCA_004294465.1 Sphingobacteriia bacterium
ATATGAATTATGAGATATCAAATTGCATTATCTCTTATCTTTTATCTCTTATCTTTTATCTCTTATCTTTTATCTCTTATCTTTTATCTCTTATCTTTTTACGCAATCTCTTCTACTTTCACTAGATGGCTAACTTTATTAACCATTCCTAAAATTTGAGGAGTTGCTTCAACTTCTTTTGTTGCGTTTAATTTCTTCAAACCCAAGGCAATCAATGTTTGCTTTTGACGCTCAGATCTGTCAATTCCGCTTTTTATTTGTGTGATCTTAATCTTTTTCATACCCCAAACCCAAAAGGGCTATTTAATTTTATAATGAATTATCCTGTTCCCCCTTTTGGGGGATAGGGGGTGGTTATTACCCGTTAAATACTTTGCTCAATTTGATACTTCTACCTTTTGCAACTTGTACAGGCTCTCTTAATAAACTCAAAGCTTTGATTGTAGCTTTAACCACATTGTGTGGATTAGCAGAACCTAAACTTTTTGCTAATACGTCAGTAACACCAGCGCTTTCTAAAACAGAACGCATGCTACCTCCTGCGATTACACCCGCTCCATGTGCAGCTGGCTTAATCAAAACTTTTGCAGCACCTTCTTTTGCCCACTGTTCGTGAGGAATAGTTCCGTGCATGATCGGCACTTTTACTAAATTTTTCTTAGCATCTTCAATACCTTTTGCAATTGCTTCTTGTACTTCTTTTGCTTTTCCTAAACCTTGGCCAACTACACCATTTTCATTTCCTACAACTACAAGTGCAGAAAAGCTAAATGTACGTCCACCTTTTGTGGTTTTAACCACACGGTTAATAGCAACTACTTTATCTTTAAGTTCGATGTCGCCACCCGCTTTTACTTTATTTACGCTTACTTTAGACATTTATTGAGCGATTAATTGTTGTTAGCAAATTAAAATTGTAATCCACCTTCTCTTGCACCATCTGCAACAGATTTCACACGACCGTGATATAAGTTTCCACCTCTATCAAATACACAACCACTTAAGCCTAAGGCAAGTGCTTTTGTTGCAACCGCTGCACCTACTAATTTAGATTTCTCTGTTTTAGTAATTTTTTGAGCAGCAATATCTTTATCTCTTGAAGATGCAGCTACCAATGTAACTCCATTATCATCATCAATTAATTGAGCATAGATATCTGCATTGCTTCTGTATACCGCTAGGCGAGGCTTAACAGCTGTACCTACTACTTTCTTACGAATGCGGTATCTGATTTTCTGCCTTTGAATTAATTTACCCATTGTTGTTTTATTTGTAACCTCCGATTCGGCCGGAAGTTTGTTTTATTATTTATTTACCTGCTGCTTTACCTGCTTTTCTTCTTAAGATTTCACCAGCGTATTTAACACCTTTTCCTTTGTATGGTTCAGGTTTACGTAAGCTGCGTAATTTAGCTGCTACCTGGCCAATCAATTGCTTGTCAATGCCTTCTAAGAAGATTTTAGGGTTCTGCCCTTTTTCAGTAGTAGTTGATACTTTCAATTCACTAGGAATTTCAAAAATGATATTATGAGAATATCCTAATGAAAGATCCAATACATTACCAGTATTAGCGGCTTTATAACCTACCCCTACTAATTCTAATTCTTTTGTATACCCTTCAGTAACTCCTTTTACCATATTGCTCACCAATGAACGGTATAAACCATGCATTGCGCGGTGACGAATTTGATCAGTAGGACGTACAAAAGTCATTTGACCATCCGCTATTTCTACTTTGATATCTCTATCAATTGCTTCTGTTAATACACCTTTAGGTCCTTTAACCGTAACAACATTGTCGTTGCCGATTGAAAGGGTAACTCCATTTGGAATAATTACCGGTTGTTTACCTATACGAGACATAGTCGATTTTTTATTTTATGATGAACTTAGTTCTGTGTTCAGCCACGACTAAGAGGCTTAATTGTCAGAACCATTAATTTATGAAATATAACACAACACTTCACCACCCACATTCTGCGCTTTTGCTTGCTTATCAGTAAGCACTCCTTTTGAAGTACTTAAAATAGCTACACCTAATCCATTGATTACACGCTTAATTTCAGCAGGCTTAGCATACTGGCGTAAACCAGGACGGCTAACTCTTTCCAAAGAACGGATAGCAGGCACTTTTGTATTAGGATCGTATTTCAATGCGATCTTAATCAACCCTTGCTTGTTATCATCTTCGAATTTGTATTTCAAGATATATCCTTGATCATACAAAATCTCTGTTAAACGCTTCTTCAAATTAGAAGCAGGAATTTCAACCAGTCTATGACCAGCCAACTGAGCATTACGAATTCTAGTTAAGAAGTCTGCTATAGGATCAGTTACCATATTATTATTATTATACTAGTTCTAAATTTTGTTTACCAAACTGGATACTACCAGCTTGCTTTTTTAACACCTGGAATCATACCGTTCAAAGCCATGTCGCGGAACATAATCCTAGACAAACCAAAGTAACGCATATAACCTTTAGGTCTTCCTGTAAGCTGACAACGGTTTTTTAAACGAACCGGTGAAGCGTTTTTAGGTAGTTGATCTAAACCAGCGTAATCTCCTGCTGCTTTAAGAGCTGCACGCTTTTCAGCATACTGAGCTACCATTTTTTCGCGCTTTCTTTGTCTGGCTTTTACTGATTCTTTTGCCATAATTTTATTGGGTGTTTAATTAATCTTTCTTGGTTCCTTTGAACGGCATTCCCAATTCTTTAAGCAATTCATATGCTTCTTCATTGGTATTTGCACTTGTTACAAATGTGATATCTAATCCAGTGATCTTATTTACTTTATCGATATCGATTTCAGGGAAAATGATTTGTTCAGTAACACCTAAAGTGTAATTACCTCTTCCATCAAAAGCTTTATCGCTGATTCCTTTGAAGTCACGTACACGTGGCAACGCAACAGAAACCAATCTGTCTAGGAATTCATACATTTTTTCTCCTCTTAAAGTTACGCGAGCACCAATTGGCATACCCTTACGTAATCGTTAACACCACGGTTAATACAGATTTTTGATAATTTAGGAGCTTGCATTACAGTTTTGTAAGCAAACTTCTTCATTAAAGCAGGTACAACTTCTTTGGTGTACTTAGTTGCTAATCTTGGTGTATATTTTTCAGTACTCATTATTTGATTACCTCCCCAGATTTTTTAGATATACGTATTAATTTACCAGTTTCACGAGTGCGCTTAACTTTTGTTGGTTCACTTGTTTTAGCATCCCATAACATAACATTACTGATGTTAATTGGAGCTTCAACTTTAACGATACCACCTTTGGTATTTTGAGCTGAAGGTTTTGTGTGTTTAGTAACAATGTTCACTCCTTCTACCACTACACGACCTTTATCTAGAATTACTTCCAACACTTTCCTTGGCTTTTTCAAATCCTTATCATCTCCAGTAATTACCACTACGGTATCACCTTTTTTGATGCTGAATTTGGCTTTAAATCTTGTACTCATTTTATTTAGCTTTTAGCTTTTTTTATAATACTTCAGGAGCAAGAGAAATAATCTTCATGTATCCTTTGTCACGCAATTCTCTTGCTACTGGTCCGAATATACGTGTGCCGCGCGGCTCATCTGATGTGTTTAATAACACTACAGCGTTGTCGTCGAAACGAATGTAAGAACCATCTTTTCTGCGAAGCTTGTTTTTAGTACGAACAATAACTGCTTTAGAAACTGTTCCTTTTTTAACGCCTCCTGCAGGGATAGCATCTTTCACGGTTACAACAATCTTATCGCCAATTTTAGCATAGTCCTGTCCGCTGTTACCAAGTACTTTAATACAAAGTACTTCTTTAGCTCCGCTGTTGTCGGCTACGTTTAATCTGCTCTCTTGCTGAATCATTTTATTTAATTTGAAAATTTTTAAATTTCAGATTTGATTTTTTATAAATCTCAAACCTCAAATCAGAAATATATTTATTTCGCTTTTTCAACTACTTCAACCAATCTCCAACGCTTTGTTTTACTAAGCGGACGAGTTTCCATGATCTTTACTACATCACCAATTGTACACTCTCCTTTTTCATCATGAGCATGGAACTTGGTAGTTTTCTTTACGAACTTACCATAGATAGGGTGTTTTACTTTTCTTTCAACCGCAACAGTAATGGTTTTATCCATCTTATCGCTGGTAACGATCCCTGTTCTTGTTTTACGCAAATTTCTTTCTTCCATTGTTTTTAATTTATGGTTTA
>REAV01000174.1 GCA_004294465.1 Sphingobacteriia bacterium
TAACCAATAAAAGAGAACATGGTATTCTCGACAGAGGAGATCATTCGGAAATTGCCACTTTCATTGAAAAGAGTTTAGATAACGATTTTATTGGAAACGTAATTGATGTTTGTCCTGTAGGAGCGTTAACCGATAAAACATTCCGTTTTAAAAATCGTGTTTGGTTTTTAAAACCAATGGATGCACATAGAGATTGCCCTACTTGTAGCGGAAAAGTTACTTTGTGGAATAGAGGCGATGAAGTATTTAGAGTAACAGCAAGAAAAGACCAGTGGGGAGAAGTGGAAGAGTGGATTTGCAATACTTGCCGTTTTGAGAAAAAGAAAACCAATGATTGGGTAATAGAAGGTCCGAGAATGATTGACCGTCACTCTGTAATTGCTCAAGGGCATTATGCAGGAAACGTAGGAACAACTATTCCAACGGAAACATTCGAAAAAGTACACCATGGACGTCAACCCAATTTGTTGATGGATATTCATGATGTGAGTAATGTAAACAAACCAGAAATTCATTTGAGCTTGTTAGAAAGACCAGCTCATTCAACCGACTTTAAACCTAATCAAGATTAATTCATAACGCATGACACTATTGGCTTTTGATTGGATTTTAATGGTAGAGAAATTGATTCTAATTGCAATCATTGTGTTTGCAAGTTTAGGGATTGCTTTGTATACCACTTTTGCTGAACGCAAAGTGGCTGCTATATTGCAAGATCGCCCAGGACCAAATAGAGCAGGGCCATTTGGATTATTGCAACCTTTTGCAGATGGCTTGAAGTTGATCATGAAAGAAGAGATCATTCCAAACTCCGCCAGTAAAGCCTTGTTTATTTTAGGCCCAGGTTTGGCAATGACTGCTGCATTAATGACCTGTTCGGTAATTCCTTGGAGTAGCCATGTGGAATTATTTGATCGAAAAATTGATTTGCAAATTGCAGATATCAATATTGGCATATTATACATTTTTGGTGTAGTGAGCTTAGGTGTTTATGGTATAATGATTGGAGGTTGGGCTTCGAATAATAAATTTTCTTTGATGGCTGCATTGAGAGGAGCTTCTCAAGCCATTAGTTACGAATTAGCAATGGGCCTTTCACTAATTGCTGTCTTAATGATTTCAGGTTCATTGAGTTTAAAAACAATTGTTGAAGAACAAATGGATGCAGGTTCGTTATGGAATATTGCATATCAACCTTTGGGCTTTGTAATATTTTTCATTTGTGCCTTAGCAGAATGTAACAGAACTCCATTCGATTTGCCAGAAGCGGAAAACGAATTGAATTTCGGATATCACCAAGAATACTCTTCCATGAAATTGGGATTTTATCTGTTCTCCGAATATATTAATATGATTATGAGTAGTGCGGTTATGGCCTGCTTGTTTTTTGGCGGATATGATATTCCATTTTTGAATGAAGCAAAATTGGCACCGAATATTGCAGCAATTCTAGGACTGCTTGCTTTATTAACCAAGATTGTGATTTTCATTTTTGTGTTTATGTGGATCAGGTGGACTATCCCTCGTTTTCGTTACGATCAGTTGATGAATGTGGGCTGGAAAAAATTAATTCCATTGGCACTATTCAATATGTTGTTAACTGGAGCTTTGATTTTGTGGAAACAAGGGTAGAAGGGAGATAAAAGATAAAAGATAAAAGATAAGAGATAAGAGGTAAGAGATAAGAGATAAAAGATACAGGGCAGTGAATTTTTAAATATAAAATTGTAAAAGATTAATATAAATGCAAGCATTAACTAACAGAGGGAAAGAGGTCAGCCGTAAGCCGATGAGCTTTATGGAACGATTATACATCCCATCTATTCTAAAAGGTATGGCCATCACATTTAGCCATATGTTTAAGAAGCAGCCTACTATTCATTATCCGGAGCAAAAAAGAGAATTCAGTCCTGTGTTCCGCGGATTGCATGTGCTCAATCGTGACGAAGAAGGAAGAGAGCGTTGCACAGCATGCGGATTATGTGCTGTAGCATGTCCTGCAGAAGCAATCACCATGGAAGGTGCTGAACGTTTAGCAGGTGAAGAGAATAAGTATCGCGAAGAAAAATATGCGGCAAAATATGAAATCAATATGTTGCGTTGTATTTTCTGTGGTCTGTGTGAAGAAGCTTGTCCGAAAGATGCCATTTATTTAAGTGAAACATTTGCTCCGGCAAATTTCACCAGAAAAGGATTTATTTACGGCAAAGAAGATTTGTTGATTCCCGATCCAATAACTGCTCCAGAAGAATTTGCTAAAGCAAGAGGAGCGCATAGAAATAATTAATTAAGATGAGTATAATACAAATATTATTTTCCTTTTTAACTGTGCTAGCACTATTTGGAGCTATTATGGTACTGGTGAGTAAAAATCCGGTACACAGTGTATTGTGGTTAATCACTGTATTTTTTGCTATATCAGGGCATTATATTTTATTGAATGCGCAATTTTTGGCAATTGTAAACTTGATTGTTTACGCAGGTGCCATTATGGTGTTATTCTTATTTGTTATCATGTTGATGAATTTGAATGCCGAATCAGAGCCTCGAAAACATCTATGGATGAAATTTGCAGGTGTAATTTCAGGAGGATGTTTTTTAATGGTATTGGTTTCATTGATTCGTCAAACGGTTGAGTTGACTGGTAAAACGGTTTTAATGAAGGAAGGAAATATCGGGTTAATTAAAAACTTAGGAAAAGCATTGTTTAGCGATTATGTAGTTCCATTCGAACTAAGCAGTGTGTTGTTTTTAAGTGCAATGGTAGGAGCGGTCGTAATTGGAAAAAAAGATTAACCCCCTACCCCCTAAAGGGGGAGCTATGATAGGATCTAAGTGGGTTAGGTCGATTTGAAATATTTTATAACATCCGAAAGGAATAAAAAATTGGAATCTCATAATTTATAATTCTTAATTCATAATTCTAAAATGCCGATACAATATTATATCTACTTCTGTTTAGCACTTTTTAGCATTGGCATCATTGGTGTGCTTACCAGAAGAAATGCCATTATTGTGTTTATGTGTATTGAACTTATGTTGAATGCCGTGAATTTATTATTGGTTGCATTTTCCAAAATGCATTATGGTGCAGCTTTGGCAGCTAACCCGAACACGACTGCTGGTATAGACGGTCAGTTATTTGTATTTTTTATCATGGTGGTTGCAGCAGCTGAAGTAAGTGTTGGATTGGCCATCATTGTAATGATGTATAGAAATACACATTCGGTAGACATTAACTTTTTGAACAGATTGAAAAACTAGTATGAATAAAATTGTTTTTTTAGTTCCTCTTTTCCCTTTGCTGGGATTTCTAATCAATGGATTGGGAAGGAAATCGTTGTCTAAATCTGCCATTGGAATAATCGGTTCTGGTGTAATATTGTTGTCGTTCCTTACATCTTGTTATTTATTTTCAATAGTTGCATCTGCAGGAGAAGGACAATTGCAAACTGTCGTAACACTATTCAATTTTATTTCGGTAGATGCGTTTACCATTCCATTTGCTTTTCAAGTAGATCAATTATCTGTTCTCTTTTTATTAATTATTACCGGAATTGGATTTTTAATTCATCTCTATTCTTCGGCTTATATGAAAGAGGAAGAGACGCAACATTTTGGTAGATACTTTGCATACCTCAATTTGTTTGTTTTTTCTATGTTACTATTGGTAATGGGAGCCAATTATGTGATCATGTTTATTGGATGGGAAGGAGTTGGACTCTGCTCTTATTTACTCATTGGATATTGGTTTAAAAACAACGACTTCAACTATGCAGCCAAAAAAGCATTTATCATGAATCGCATTGGCGATCTAGGATTTTTACTGGCTGTATTTTGGTTATTATTTAAATTAGGAACTGTAAACTACGGAGATGTATTTTCTCAAGTTGCCAGCTTAAGTACTTTCGATATAGCTGCAATTACAACCTTGTTATTTATTGGCGCAATGGGTAAGAGTGCACAAATTCCTTTATATACTTGGTTGCCAGATGCAATGGCTGGTCCTACACCTGTATCAGCATTGATCCACGCTGCTACAATGGTTACAGCAGGTATTTATATGATTGCTCGAAGCAATATTTTATTTACCATGGCACCAACTACTCAAACATTGATTGCCATCATTGGATTAGCAACGGCCATTTTTGCTGCAACAATTGCTCTCAAACAAAATGATATTAAAAAAGTATTGGCTTATTCTACAGTGAGTCAATTGGGTTATATGTTCTTAGGGTTAGGCGTGGGCTCATATACTGGAGCAGTATTTCATGTGATGACTCATGCATTTTTCAAGGCCTTACTTTTCTTAGGCGCTGGTTCTGTAATTCATGCAATGCACCATGAACAAGATATTCGTAAAATGGGTAATCTTAAAAAATACATGCCCATTACGCATATTACCTTTTTATTGGCTTGTTTGGCAATCGCAGGGATACCACCTTTCTCGGGTTTCTTTTCAAAGGATGAGATTTTAGCAGCAGCATTTACTAAAAATCCACTCTATTATTATATTGGCGTTGGAGGAGCTTTAATGACTGCATTTTATATGTTCCGATTATATGCACTTACTTTCTTGGGAAAATTCAGGGGAACGCATGATCAGGAACATCATCTGCACGAAAGCCCTTCGGCAATGACCATCCCACTAATTGTATTAGCAGTATTGTCTGTGTTTGGAGGGTTTATAGGAATCCCTGAGGTATTTGCTGAAAATAAAAATTGGTTGGAACATTTCTTATCACCCATTTTTGCTGAGTCTACTAAATTGGTAACAACAGAACATCTGAGTCATTCGCAAGAATACATGATGATGGGTATTGTAACCGTTTTGATAGCAGTAGTAATATTCATTGCTGTAAGTAAGTTTAAAAAATATGCTGGCGAACAAGAAGAAGTAGAAACTGGCGTAGGTAAATTATTGGAGAACAAATGGTATATCGATGAGTTGTACAATTCAATTGTTGTTAATCCAATTAATGCTTTTGCAGGATTTTGTAAAAACTTTATTGAAAAGAGTGGAATTGATGGTGCAGTGAATGGAGTAGGCAAGTTAGTTTCATATAGTTCAAGACAGTTGCGCCTGATTCAAAGTGGTCAAGTGGCGAGTTATCTGTTAATTATGATTTTATCGATTGTAGTATTTTTTATCATATGGTTCAATGATATTACAATCATGAAATTTTTAAATAAATTATTTTAATTCTATTCATCAAGTAGCATAGCATAATGATAGCCTTATTACTCATATTAACCCCTTTAGTTGCTGGATTCTGTTCATTTGCAATGAAGCAGGGGTCTACTGCTAAGAACTTTTCTTTATTAGTATCCATTGTCACTTTGGCCATTGCATTGTTAGCAATTGGTTCACCAGCCGGGGGCTCATTTGACACTGCTTGGTTGACCGATTTAGGCAGCAGATTTACTTTAAAAATGGATGGCATGGGCAAAATGCTTTGTTTGCTCACTGCAGTTTCTTATCCGTTGATTTTTGCAGCTGTATATAAAAGCGACTATAAAAACCCAGGATCTTTTTTTGGTTTGATGTTACTTACGCAAGCAGGCTTGATGGGGGTTTTTTTAGCAGCTGATGCGCTCTTGTTTTATTTCTTTTGGGAATTGGCATTAATTCCAGTTTACTTTTTGTGTTCATTATGGGGCGGTGAAAAAAGGATTGCAGTTACATTTAAATTTTTCGTGTACACTTTCATAGGTTCATTATTAATGTTGGTTGGAATATTGTATGTGTATTTCCACACAGCTGATCATTCCTTTGCAATGCAATCTTTTTACAAAGCCCAACTCAGCGATCATCAACAATCTTATATGTTCTGGTTATTTTTTGTAGCATTTGCTATAAAGATGCCAATTTTTCCTTTGCATACCTGGCAACCAGACGCGTATGAACAAGCGCCTACAGCTACTACAATGGTATTGAGTGGTGTGATGGTTAAAATGGGTGTATTTGCTGTATTCCGTTGGTTATTACCCATATTCCCCAATGCAGCATCTAGTAATTCAATGATCATCATTATTTTGTCGGTTACCGGAATGTTGTATGCTTCATTAATTGCTATTAAACAAGATGATATTAAACGAATGATAGCTTATTCGTCTATTGCGCATATTGGTTTAATGTGTGCTGCCATGTTTACGAATAATAAAGCAGCATTCGATGGGGTAATGATTCAAATGTTTAACCATGGAGTAAATGTGATTGGTTTATGGATCATAGCTGATTTGATTGAAAAACAATTAGGTACAAGAAAATTAAGTGATTTAGGAGGCCTGGCTCAAAAAGCACCAGCATTAGCTATACTATTGGTCATTATGGCATTGGCCAATGTTGCACTTCCTTTAACCAATGCATTTATTGGAGAGTTTTTAATGTTTAGCGGACTCTTTCAATACAATATGTTTATTGCTGCTATTGCTGGTATAAGTATTATTCTTGCGGCAGTATATACATTGAATATGGTACAAAAAGTCATTTATGGCAATTTGAATGCTGTTACCGAAAATGCAACGGATATCAGTTTCAATGTTAAATTGGTGCTGGTGATTATTGCTCTTGTAATAATAGTATTCGGAGTGTTTCCGCAGCCAATGATTGATTTAACTAAAACCAGTGTGGAAGCATTATTTGTAAAAAAGTAAATGGAACATCTTTAAATTTTATGAACGCAATTATTTTTTCAGCAATCATGGGTGTAGTAATGATGTTTAGTGGCATCTTACTTCAAAAAAAATCTGCAGTAACAACAACTGCAATTGTTTCATTGCTTTTGTTATTATCCATGAATTTACTGGATAGTTATAGTGTTTTTTCCATTAATGTAAACACGCATGGTTTATTACATTTTAATAAATTCGGTTTATTCTTTAATTCTATCTTAATTGCTGCTACATTAATTTTTGCTGTATTGTGTGGGTCAGAAATTGAAAAAACGGGAGTGAATGTTGCAGATTATTATGCATTGATTTTCTTTGTATTGTGCGGAACGAGTATCCTGACTTCTTTCAATGGTTTATTGATGTTATTCTTAGGAATTGAAATCATGTCGATTCCATTGTATATTTTGACGGGTGCAGAAAAAAGAAATCTAAAAAGCAATGAAGCTTCTTTAAAATATTTCTTAATGGGCGCATTCTCTACTGGACTTTTATTGATGGGAATAGCATTAATCTATGGAGCTACAGGCTCTTTTGCATTAAAGGTTTCAACTACAATGGCTGCTTCTGCTGGAGTACTATCTACTTCATTCTTGCAAATTGCAGGGTTGATTTTACTTTTTGTTTCTATGTGCTTTAAAGTATCAGCTGCGCCATTTCATTTTTGGACACCTGATGTGTACGACGGTGCGCCTAGCGTGTTTACTTCTTTTATGGCAACTGTAGTAAAAGCTGCAGGCTTTTTTGCTTTCTTAAATTTATTTGAATCTAATTCAGCCATTCTTGGCCCTTCATGGAAAATATTGTTATCATTTGTAATTGTAGCAACTTTATTAGTGGGTAATATCACAGCAGTATTTCAACAAAGTATTAAAAGGATGCTGGCATATTCCAGTATTTCACAAGCAGGCTTTATGTTATTTGCTTTATACAGCAATAATGATATGGCTAAAGAAGGGATACTATTGTATGCTGTTGCTTATTGCTTGGCAACCATCGGCTTTTTTGCCATCCTTATTAAAGTGAAAGATTACACATTTGATGGTTTCAATGGGCTTGCAAAAACGCAACCTGTTATGGCTTTTACTGGAGTAGTGTTTCTGATGTCATTAGCAGGTATTCCCTTAACGGCTGGTTTTTTTGCCAAATATTATATGTTGGCTTCTGTAGTAAAATCAGGAGGTTCATTGTGGATTGTAGTGGTTGCAGTGCTATTTGCAGCCGTAAGTGTGTACTATTACTTTAAAGTAATTCAATCTATGTACTTCAAAGAAGGGACACCGGAGGTAGCCGCCATCTCTCCAAATTTCAAAACAGGGCTCTTATTGGTAGCCGCAGCAGTGATTCTTGTTGGCGTTCTTCCTTCAATAGTGCTCAATTGGTTCTATTTTTAACCACTCTTCATAAATAAGCCCAAAGCTGCGAAGGTTTACGCATTCCCATTTACCTTTATTCTATGAATGCTTTAGATTCTTTAAGTTTGGCTTGGCGCACCGTAAAGGGTAATAAGTTGCGAGCAGGTATAACAGTAGCCATTATTGCTTTCGGTATAATGGCCTTAATTGGAATTATTACAGCAATTGAAGCGATGAATCAAAGCTTGAAAGAGAGCTTTTCTTCAATGGGCGCAAATGCTTTTAATATTCGATTTGCGGAAAGCAGGGTTAGGTTTGGCCCTCCTCAGGGAAATGAAATCAGTAAGAACAAACAAGGTTTAAAGAAGAAAAAATCCAATTTGGGAAAGCCCATCCGATTGGAAGAGGCTGAATTTTTCAAATCAAATTATGATTTCCCTGGAGCAGCAGTATGTATTTATAGAAGAGGCCCTGGAGCACAGGAATTGCATTATGCCGATAAAAAAACCAATCCCCAGATTACTATGTGGGGCGGAGACGAAAATTATTTAGCTGTCAATGGGTATTCCATTAATATTGGTAGAAATTTGAACTCATTAGATATTCAAAGCGGAAGAAATGTTTGTTTGATAGGAAGTAATGTAGCGGTTAAACTTTTTGGCGATTATCCTGAAAAATGTTTAGAAAAAATCATCAAAATAGGAAGTACTCCATATAGAGTAATTGGTTTATTAAAGAGCAAAGGTTCAAGTGCTTTGCTAAGACAGGATGATATGGTACTTACTTCATATACCAATGTAAGACGCTTTGGAAATGCTAGTAATTCCTATTTATTGGGTGTAGTTGTGAAGAATGTAAAAGAATTGCCTGTTGCAACTGACCAAGCAACTTCTGTATTTAGGGCTGTAAGAAAATTAGAACCAGTTGAAGACAATAATTTTTTTGTAGAGAAGAGCGACAAATTTGCTGAATTATTTATTGGATTTTTAAGCAGTATTACCGGCGCTGCAAGTGCTATTGGATTGATTACGCTAATTGGAGCTGCAATTGGCTTAATGAACATTATGTTGGTCTCTGTAAATGAAAGAACTAAAGAAGTTGGTCTGATAAAAGCCATTGGAGGAAAAAGCAGCAACGTTCGTCAACAGTTTTTATTCGAGAGTTTAATCATTAGTTTACTCGGAGCGCTATTTGGAATTATCCTTGGTGTATTGGTTGGCAATATATTTGGGATTGTATTAAAAACCGGATTTATTGTTCCTTGGGTATGGGTTGCGATCGGAATAATTATTTGTTCTATTGTAGGGTTAGCAGCAGGCATTTATCCAGCAATGAAAGCCGCAAGATTGAATCCGATTGCTGCGCTTAGATATGAGTAAGAGATGAAAGATAAAAGATAAAAGATAGGAGATAAAAGATATGAGATAAAAGATAAGAGATAAAAGATACATTGTTGTAGATAAGAACTATAAAATGTATCTCATAACTTATATCTCATAATTCATATCTCATATCTCATAATTCATATCTCATATCTCATAATTCTTATCTCTTCATTCTCTTAAGCTGATCGTTGATATAATATTTAATATCTTCTTCTGTTTTATGTTTACGCAGCCATTCGTATGAAGGGCGGGATTCTTGCATAAAATTTTGTAGCGCATCATCTTTTAGTCCACTGTATTTATTAACCAGTTCTGCTGAATATCTATAATTTATATATTCTTCTTTTTCATTGGCTTCAAAAAAAGCAAATGCTTTTCTTTTTTCTTTTTCATGCTTAGAATATCTATCTAAATTAATTCCTAAGCCAGCACCGGTATTGGATAATGCAGCAACCGGAATCGCATATTGCACTCTGTCGCCCATAAAGTCTTTTCTTCTTTCAATACTATCTTCTCTGTAAGCATTGTTAGATTTTGTATAGACTGTTACATTCCCCAATGATCTTGCTAATGGCTTAAGATATAAATACAATGTATCGTTTTTGAGTAAAGTTTTATGAAATGCTATCGTATCAAAGAAGTAACCAACAGCTGCAAATGAAAGTATTTGATTGTCCGAAACTTCAATTTTAAACCTTCCAGTATTGCTGGACATAACTGTTTTCTTTGTCTCAAAATTGGCAATACTTGCCAATACGATTGGCTCATTGGTAACACTGTCTTTTAAATAGCCCCAGACAGGCTCTTTTTTTTGAGAGAAAACACCTGTTGAAACAATCAGTAAGCAGAATAAGTAGAAATATTTCATGGATCGTTTATTTCAAAAATTGTGCCATAAAAAAACCTCACAGGATATTCTCTGTGAGGTTTAATTGCGGTTTACTTTTTCAAAGACTTCCCTTTATTTTGGATCTAATCCTTGTTTGATTTTTTCTGATAAATCTTGTAAATGAATTTTACTTAGTTTATCTCCAAATCCAGCAGCTGAACCATTAATTTGAGCGCGTAATGCAACTAATTGCGCTCTTACAATTGCAGGTACATCGCTTTTATTAATATCAAGAGAAGCGCCGCCACCTCTTCCGCCACCAGCAATGATAGTTAATGCTGCATTTGTAGAAGAAGGCGTAATTATATCAACCAATTTATCTACATAGCTTATTTGCAATAATCTGCGATACTGGTCAATGGTTTTTTTAGAACTCAATTCACTGAACAAACCAGTTTGAACATCATTTAGCAATTCCATTGCATTGTATGCTTTATCAGCACCAAAACGGTTGCTAGATAATTGTAAGCGACCTAATCTATTAGTGCTAATCAAACTACCTAAAACGCCATCTTGAGTAGTCATGATTGGATCGTTAGAATTAGGATTATTGAACTTGTTCCAAAGCTCACGATCAATCAACCAATTAGGCGTTTCAAACAATTGCTTATTTATAAAAGCAACCGCTTCTTTCTGGCGCGTTTTTGGAGTGATTTCATAAACAGGTTCATTTTGTTCAGCAAGTTTAAAAGTTTCATATACACCACCAACATTAGCAGTAACATGTCCCATATATCTTCTGAATTGTCCTAACACTTGACCATACATTACACTGATGTTTTCGTATTGATCATTTTCTTCTTTGGTCCATTCTGGTAATCCTTTCAGAACCCTTTTTAAATTCATGATACCATATTCAGAAGCTTTAACCGCATTGTCACCTAAATCTTCACTTTGACTTCTTGGGTCAGTGCTGTTTCCGGCTTCATAAGTACCGAACCAATGACGTGGATTAGCTTTTAATGCTTCTGTTACCATTTTGCTGCTATTGGTTTTTCTTTCTTCTTCATTGTTTCCAGGAATATATCCATAGCCCCATTTCATTGCCCATTTATCATAATCACCGATTCTAGGATACAATCCTTTTCTACTAATATTGTCTTCTGGTTGAGCAACATAGTTGAAACGAGCATAATCCATAATTGATGCGGTATGGCCATTGGCTTCAACCCATGCTTTGTTGCGTAAATTTTCAACAGGAGTTTTGCTTGAATTTCCCATATTATGTGCTAAGCCTAAAGTATGACCAACTTCATGAGAAGAAACAAATCGAATTAAATCGCCCATTAAATCGTCGTCATATTTCATTTTACGAGCTCCTGGATCTACAGCGGCAGTTTGCACCATATACCAATCGTGTACCAATTTCATCACGTTATGATACCATTGAATATGACTTTCTAAGATCTCTCCACTTCTAGGATCATTGTTATTAGGACCAGATGCATTTTCTATATCAGAAGCTAGGTACCTGATCACAGAAAAACGAGCATCTTCCATACTCATGGTGGTATCATTTTCTGGCCATTCTTTGCCCATGATGGCATTTTTGAATCCAGCTTTTTCAAAAGCTATTTGCCAATCATTAACACCTGCTATTAAATGCTTTCTCCATTGTTTAGGAGTTGCAGGATCAATATAGTATACAATTGGCTTTTTTGGTTCTACTAATTCGCCTTTACGCCATTTTTCCCATTCTCCATCTTTTGGTTCTAACCTCCATCTAACAGCGAAATTGATTCTTTCAACTTCTTGTTGATTATCGCTAAAACGAACAAAATTGCGTGTGAAAAAACCAACCCTGCGATCTGCAATCCTTCTCTCCATTGGTTCTTTTGGAAGAAGCAATAATGAAGTGTTCAATTCTACCGTTACAGCGCCAGCTTCATTTGCAGCCTGAATAGCAGTAGGAGCTCCTGGAAAAGCAGGTGCGCCAAACCCACCAGCAGAAGGTGCGGCAGAATATGTTTTGACTGTTTTAATCTCCGTATTGATTGGGTAGGTAGTTATTTTAGAAATAAACGATCTGTCGGCAGCTAAAGCTGTAAGATTTAAACCTCTTTTTGTGTTTGGGCTGATACTAACCGCTTGGTTATCTCCTTTAAAAAAATCAGTTACATCAATAACTACACCGCTGGAATCCTTATTAAATGCGGCAATTGGGAATGCATTTGCAATTGCATTTAAATTAGACAAATCAACAGCTTTATTAATGTCTTGGTCTTTATCCGCAGTATTTACAAGGGTAACTGTTCTTAAAAAAATAGTATTACTAGGCCCTTTTTCGAAGCTGATCATTTGACCACGACCATTGGCCATAGAACCGCCATATCCAGCACCAGCTGG
>REAV01000100.1 GCA_004294465.1 Sphingobacteriia bacterium
ACTTCTGATGCACCAGCTTGCAATGCCATATGCAATAACTTTGTGCCATTAGTGGTAGTTAGCACTAAGGTTTTTCCATCAATAAATTCTCTAGGATATTCCGCAGGAGAATTGCCATGCTTTAAGCCAGGAATAATTTTACCATCTCTTTCACCTGCAGTAATACCTCCAGTGGTATTGCCTAATTCAATACATTTCTCTACCGTATCCACAGGAATAATTCTTGTTGCACCGTTATACAATGCTGTAGCAATGGTGGAAGTAGCCCTGAATACATCAATGATTACTACAATACTTTCAGAAACATCATAGATTTCTAATAATCTGGGAGATAAAATAGTGTGAAGGTTAGGTTTTGCGCTCATCGGCGGCAAATATAATTAAGATAACTCGATTACAGGATCCCAGAATTTGTCATTAAAGTCTACAATTTGATCATTCACTACTTTTATTTTCTCTTTTTTGAGTAACTCTTCCATTCTTGTAGGAGTAGCAAAATGCATTTTACCAGACAACATTCCATTACGGTTCACTACCCTATGTGCAGGTATTTCGGGCATGCTATGTGCGGCATTCATTGCCCAACCGACCATTCTTGCACTGGATTTGGTGCCCAGAAAATGGGCAATTGCTCCATAAGAAGTTACACGGCCCCTTGGAATTAATTTAGCCACTTCAAAAACCTGTTCGAAAAAAGAAATGTCTTTTGCTCCACTCGGGAGTACTGATTTTAATTTATCGGCATTTTTTTTGGGAGCCATAACAAATATGAATATATCAAAATTACTACAAACTTTTGCTCAAGTTACAATGATCATTGTTGGCTATTGAAATATAAAATCAAATTCATAGCTTTAATCAACAACAGAAAGCCAGGCTGAAAGTAAGCGGCAATACCGATACTTCATCAACCACTGACTTTTATGTACAAGTATAAAGCCCTCGCTTTATATTAGAAACTTATAAATAAATGAAGAGAAATATCTTTCGATTTATCAAATATTCCCTTATAGTATTTCTTGTAATTTTTCTATACAAAATATTCTGGCCAAGAAGTTACAATGTACCTGAACCACAGTTAAGAGGTGGTACAAATTTTTGGAACTTGTCAACAGGTTCTACAATCGGTTATACATTTATCAGAGCATTGGGCAATAAAAAGGATTTTCCGATTATCTACTTACACGGAGGACCTGGAGGTTTTGTATCAGATCGAGACATTAGGACTCTTTCAACTTTGGCTGAAGACGGTTACGACATATATTTATATGATCAAATTGGTAGCGGACAATCTGCCAGATTAGAAAATATCAATGATTATACGGTTGACCGACATGTAAAAGATTTAAAAGAAATAGTTAGCAAAGTAGGCGCTGAAAAAGTAATTCTTATAGGACAATCATGGGGTGCCGTTTTAGCTACTTTCTTTACTGCAGATAATTCAGAAAAGGTCGAAAAAATAATTTTAACTAGTCCCGGACCAATTTATCCAGTTCATCAGGAATTAAAAAATGTTACCCCACCAGATAGCTTTCATTTAAGGACACCATTTTATTCCAACAATCAAGGGAATGAAAAAGCAAACAATTGGAGAATTAAAACAATCGCACTTTGGGCAACAAAATTTCATCAAAAATTGGCAGCCGACAAAGAGGTTGACGACTTTGCCACCTGCTTAAATTTTGAAGTAAACAAGTCCACCGTTTGTGATACAGCTAAAATAATAAAGGCTGAAGCGGGTAGCGGTTTTTATGCAGCAGTTATGACTTTTAAAAACCTTGGTCAAGTACAAGATCCCAGGCCTAAGCTTAAAAATTCTACTCTTCCCGCTTTGGTAATGAAAGGACAATGTGACAATCAGAAATGGGGATTCACAAACGAATATTTAGTGCTTTTCAGAAATCACCAATTTGCTTTTATACCTGATGCCGGACATTTTATTTCAGTTGAACAACCTGAATCATATATAAAATCAATAAAGGGATTTTTAAGTAAATAAATTAATTACAATATATAGGAATGGCAAGTAAAATTTTAGATGGTATTTTAAACGAAGTACCTGATGATATGTAAAAAGCGTTGAAAAGGAATACTGACATTCTGGAGAAATGGAATAAACTTACTCCCATCCAGCGTAACGAAAAAGACAACCATGTTGTTGGCCAGGTTGTCTGCATCGGAGACCCAATGCTCAAAAATGGTTTAAAAATCTAGAAAAAGAAAAAAGGTTATACCAGATAAAAACAAGAATCAACTTAATTTATGACCCCCCTATCCACCAACATTTCAGATCTTTTTGGCTCGGGAACCGATTCAAAATCATATGGACAATGTCTACATCCGTATCCACAACAATGGCCTTTATCTAAATGATACTTTTCTGTAAATACCATAAATCCATTTTCATCAAAATAAAAGTCTACTTTCTCAACTAGGTTCTTGCTCACTGAATAATGTTTTTAATAAAATATCTTTTGCTTTGGGCAAGGGTTTATTGATTCTGAAACAGATATAATGCACTCTGTTACTTTGGGCAATATCCAAGCCTTCGTAATGTGTTTTAATGGTTAGTTCAGGCTTTATTTCAGAAGAAGCATATACCTGATCTGTATGCTCTAACAATTCTAGTTCAAATAAGTTGAGTACAGTTAGGGTGAAATTATATAACCTCGGACTATCTGTTTTTAAATGGACCAGCCCTCCTGGTTGTAATATTTGTTGATACAATCTCAGAAAATGGGGGTGAGTTAGCCGTTTTTTAGACCTGGAAGCCCTTAATTGAGGGTCAGGAAAAGTGATCCAAATTTCTGATACTTCACCTGGTGTAAAATAGTCGGTGATTTTATCGATATGAGATCGGATAAATGCAATGTTAGGCAACCCTTCATCTATGGCAGTTTTTGCACCTCTCCATATGCGGTTCCCTTTTATATCAATGCCTATAAAATTTCG
>REAV01000101.1 GCA_004294465.1 Sphingobacteriia bacterium
GGGCAGTAAGAATGCTTGTGGCAAACAATAAACTAAAAAGTACAATTTTTCTCATGAACTCATTTTCTTTGTACGGAAGGTAATGATTTTATTCAATTACCAATTTGGACTTAAATTAAAAAATTGTGGAATATGATAATAATGTAAATTATTTATATTAAATTGAAATCAGTTCTCTCGGGAGCAAGTTATTTTTGTTAAAATTATTATTCAATCAACCCAAATTTACACGTATGAAAAAAACCATTTTTTTATCTACTGTTGCAATGGCATTATTGTTATCAGTAAATGTTTTTGCTAGCGCTACTGAAACCACTACAGAAAAAGATGCTAAATCAAGTTCCACTGAAACAAAAGAAGTTAAAATAGATGATGCGGTTGTCCAAGATGCCATGCTGCAATTCAAAAGTTTATCTAGGGTAGAAAAGAAAGAAAAATATGCAGAAGTAAAGAAATTAATGAAAGAATATAAAGCTCAGAAAGCTGCTGGAGATGCAAGTACCAATACAGTATTATTGGCAATTTTGGCGATCATTCTACCACCGCTTGCTGTTTACTTACATGAGAATGCAGTAAATGGAAAATTCTGGTTGAGTATATTACTTACCCTTTTATTCTGGATTCCAGGAGTTATTTATGCATTAATAGTTGTTCTCTAAAATCAACTCAATAACCAATAACTATATAGTTATTTAAATTCACCATAAACAGATCGTAGGGTGTCAGCAATTTCACCCAACGTACAATTGTTTTCAACGGCTTCAATTACAAAAGGCATCAAATTTTCGGTGCCTTTTGCCGTTTTTGTAATAGCCGCCAAACATTCATTTACTTTTACATTATTACGTTTAGCCCTTAATTGAGCCAGCTTTTCAGATTGAATTGACCGTATACTTTCATCAATCTTAAATCCAGGAACGGCTATTTCTTTATCAACAGTAAACTGATTAACACCTACAATGATCTTTTCTCCACTTTCAATATTTCGCTGGTATTCATAGGCACTTTGAGCTATTTGATCCTGCATATAACCTTCTTCAATGGCAGCAACACTTCCTCCAATCGCATCAATTTTGTTGATTATATCCCAGGCTTTTTGTTCTACTTCATTTGTTAATGACTCGATGAAATAACTACCTGCCAGCGGATCAACTGTATCGGCTGCCCCTGATTCAAAAGCTACAATCTGTTGGGTTCTTAAGGCAATTCTTGCGGCTTCTTCGGTAGGTAAACTCAAGGCTTCATCATAACCATTGGTATGTAAACTTTGAGTGCCTCCTAATACTGCTGCCAGGGTTTGAATGGTTACTCTGCTGATATTATTATGTGGTTGCTGGGCAGTAAGCGTAGCACCACCAGTTTGAGTGTGAAAACGAAGCATGAGGGCTTTTTCATCGGTAGCTCCAAGTTCTTTCATTATTTGAGCCCACATTTTTCGAGCCGCACGAAATTTAGCAACTTCTTCAAATAAGTTATTATGGGCATTAAAGAAGAAGGAGAGGCGTTTGCCAAATACATTGATATCCAATCCTTTAGCCAATGCTGCTTGAACATATGCTTTACCATTGCTTAATGTAAAAGCAATTTCCTGAACCGCTGTACTACCGGCTTCCCGAATATGATACCCTGAAATGGAGATGGTATTCCATTTGGGCAATTCATTGCTACACCATTCAAAAATATCTGTGATAATGCGCATTGATGGCTTTGGCGGATAGATATAGGTTCCCCGAGCGGCATATTCCTTGAGTATATCATTCTGAATGGTTCCGGTAATTTTTGTTAGATCGGCTCCCTGCTTTTTGGCTAATGCAACATAGAGTGCCAATAAAATAAATCCTGTTGAATTGATGGTCATAGATGTACTCACTTTCTCCAATTCAATTCCTTTGAACAAGGTTTCCATATCATCTAAACAATCAATAGCAACGCCTACTTTTCCGACTTCGCCTTCTGATAAAGCATGGTCACTGTCATAACCGATTTGAGTGGGCAAGTCGAAAGCAACACTCAATCCCATCACGCCTTGAGACAATAAATAATGGTACCTTTTATTGCTCTCTTCTGCAGTAGAAAATCCAGCATACTGGCGCATTGTCCAAAGCTTACCTCTATACATATCCGGCTGAACACCTCTTGTAAATGGAAACTCCCCAGGCAAATCATTCCCTGCATTAGAAGCTGGAACATCTTTAGCAGTATATAATTTGTTGATCTCTATTCCACTGTCGGTAACCACTTTCTTGGATGGCATAGTCAATTATTTCAACCTTTATAAATATTTTTTCGCTTCAAAGCTCAATGCTTCACTTACTAATTCGTGCAAATTGGCTTTTGGTTCACTTACTAAAAAGTTCAATAAAAATTTTTGCAAATCCATCCCTGTAGCATCTGGCGCTAATTCCTGTGCTACCTGATTAATGTAGAGGATGTTTTTTTCTTTTAGATTTTTTAGCGCATTCCATGATTCAGGAGTTACATAAATCTGTTGAGTAACATTATAGTCAAATTCTTCTCGAATATTTTTGGTTAAAACATGTTGCATATCTCTTGCCGACAATCCTTCACTGGGTGTTCTGCTGATTACATTTGGCAACGCAATTCGATCCACTAATAAAATAAGCCTTTCATATGCCTGTAATTGTAAAGGACTGTGTTGTTTTGGAGCATTCGACACTTGTTCTGATCTTTTAGGTTGAATTACCAACATATACACCATTATTGCTGCAATAGCCAAGCCAAATATGATACTCAATAACGTAGTATTCTCCATTCCCAATTGATTTTTACGAAGATAAGGCATATCGGTTATTGGGTTATCGGTTATTGGTTATTGGGACTATGATTTGGATTTTTCTAGTTTCGAAAATTGGTTCTATTATTCCAAGATTACAAAAGCGTACCTTTACATCTCAATTATTCGATTATGGAAGCCACATTAATA
>REAV01000175.1 GCA_004294465.1 Sphingobacteriia bacterium
CTTTTTTTTCACATGAACTTATTTCTTGCTCATATTCTAATTCTTCTGTGGTAAGTACTCCTTTACCATCGGTTAGTCTTACTTTATTTTTAAGAAAAGCTTTCTTTTCTTTCCCTAAATACTTAAGGTATTGAGCATAAGTATGTATACTATCTGCATCGTTGATATGAACATTGCCAAATGCTTCGAGAGAATTGAGTTGTCTATTTAGTACTGCACTATCTGCATAGAACATCGTATTTCCTTGCCTTACCTCCACTTTGCCAGCTAATGAAATAAACTCATTTACAGAATCTATTTTTTGATAATTATAATGCTCAGCACGAATGATATCTAATCGATTCCCTTCTCG
Source organism: Sphingobacteriia bacterium (assembly GCA_004294465.1). GTDB lineage: Bacteria > Bacteroidota > Bacteroidia > Chitinophagales > Chitinophagaceae > Sediminibacterium. The sequence goes on from REAV01000175.1 coordinate 353, forward strand.
AATTGTGGTATCCGAATTTTGTCTTTGAGCCAATAGGATAGAAGGGAAAGGGAAGCCGATCAAAAGAATGATCAAGAATAAATATCCTAGTTTCTTTACAATCATTGATTATTTTCTATTGGTAGAATCTGCTATGGGAGCCATTAATGGGCCAGTTTTATCTTTTTTGCCAAATACAGAAATATTCACATAACGCTTAGGGTGCATACGTAAATCGTCTACTAAAATATTGGCACTTTTAATGGTATTATTCAAATTATTGTATAAACTGGGATCATTCATCAATTTACCCATTGAGCCTTCATTTGAATTGATTTTTGCCATAATTGTATTCAAATTCGTGATGGCTGTTTTTAATTTTTCTACTGAACCATTGATATCAGCTTTAGAAAAATTGTCAGAGGCTTTACTAACATTTTCTAAGGTTTTAGTGATTTTGTCGTTATTATCACTGAGGTTCTTGGTAAAACTGTTGACATTCTTCATTGATTGAGCAATGGTTCCAGTTTGGGCTTGTAACATAGATTCTAATGAAGCAGAAGAAGCCACCAGACTAGCAGTTGTTTTATTTACATTAGCAATAACCGATTGTAAGTTATTCTTAGTAGTTGGATCAAAAATAGTGTTGATATTTTTCATCACAACGTCCAAACTCTTGATAGTTTCCTTTAATTGGTCTGCAACTGGGGTTAATTTATCCATTACACCTCCTAATAATCCAGCACTTGCTGCTGTGTTAATGGTATCTCCAGAATTAAAATATGTTTTGGCATTTCCCAATCTAATATCAATACTTGGGGAACCTAGTGGATTGCTATTAATTACGGCAATTGAATTTTGAGGTATTTCATAATTTCCTTTTAATTTGATAGAAATAATGATACTTTTTAAAGAAACATCTTCATTTTCGATATCTGCAACAGCACCAACCTGGTATCCATTTACATATACGGGGTTAGATATCATAATACCCTTGGTATCTGCATATTTTGCATGTAAATAATTTCCTGTTTTTAGTATGGTTTTACCTTTCAAAAAGTTAAACCCAAGAATCAATAATGTAATAGAAATGGCCGTTAATGCACCTACTTTTGTTTCGTTCGAAATAGTCATTGTCTTTGTGGTTATTCAATGAAGCTACAAATTTAGGGTTTCTAAATGGGTAATTTGTTAAAAATAGAATAATGAAATTATTTACGCCCATTGGCATTCCCTGAATTTCCCAGTTGCTTTTCTAAGGAATACTTATATCGTTTAACGGCCTTTATAATTACCTCACAAATTTCATTCTGCCCTTCTTCACTATTTAAATAATTCTCTTCTTCTTCGTTAGAAATAAAACCCGTTTCTACTAAAACCGCCGGCATTGCTACAGCATATAATACAAATATGCCTTCTTTACGTTGCTTGGCTTCTCTACTTACTCTACCCACTTTTTTAAACTCATCTTCAATGGTAAGCGCCAAATCGACACTTCGTTGGAAATAAGTTTGGGTTTTCATACTCAATAACATCATTTTAGTAGGATCATTTTTTTCTAAATCCTGCATGGCTTTTAATGATACACTATCCATATCAATGTCTTCATTTTTGCTTAGCGCATTCATTCTGCCATTGGTTTTATCTACAGGATAGACAAATGTTTCCGTTCCTCGGGCTGGATTTGGGGTAGTCCAATATCGATACTCTTTTACTTTTCTGGTATATTTCTTTTTCTTTTTGCCTTTTCCTTTGTAATAAGTTTCTGTTTTATAACCTATAAATTCACTGTGCCTGATTGGATCTGCACTATTTGCATGGATACAAAGGAATAGATCGCCTTTGAAAGAATTGGCAATTTCTGCTTTTCTGGTAACATTGTCAAAAACATCCGTTCTTCGTGTCATGGCAATTTCTACATCAGGAATAGCTTCCCCCATCATTTTTTCCAACTTCAACGCAATTGACAGGCAAATATCTTTCTCATTGGAATACTTTCCTCTTGCTCCTCCGTCATTGCCACCATGCCCTGCATCAATTACAATCCTTTTTAAGGGCTGTTTTTGCAAAGGTTTTTTGTCTTTATCTGTAAAAGAGGAACAAATAAATAAGCTAAAACTTAACAAAATCAAAGCAGCAATATATCTTTTCATCATATCATTTCGTTAAAGGGAACAGTCCATATTACCCATTTACACAGTTTAGACTTAATTTTGCCAATCTGATCATGAGTAGAATCCTTAAAATTAACGTAAAAACTAAGCTGGCTATTGTTCTGACCCTGATTTTGGGGATATTAACATTTCATACAGAAAGCAGTTTTGCTGCTTCATTTTACCAAACTGCTCCCAAAAAGGACACCACAAGGCAAAAAACAGATACAACTCGCAAAGACAGCATCCGAAATGTGGTTGATACGTTAAAAATGTCCAAAGACTCCATTGATGCTCCAATTCAATACACAGCCGAAGACTCTGGGGTACTCATCATTCCCACAAAAGAATTTATTTTATATGGAAAGGCAAAAGTGGATTATACCGATCTTAAGTTAGAAGCAGCTACTATTAGATACGATCAACAAACACAATTAGTAAAAGCATATGGTTCAAGAGATTCTACAGGAAACCCCATGAGTAAACCTCAATTTATTCAAGGATCCATGAAATCGGTGAGTGACTCCATTTTCTTCAATATGAAATCAGGGAAAGGACTTACAAAAAACACTTTCTTTCAGGAAGGAGAGATTTATGTCAATGCAGTTGATTTGAAGAAAATAAGTGCTACTGAAGTATTTGCAAGAAGGGCTCGATTCACTACTTGTAATTTAGATACCCCCCATTATAATTTTCGAACAGCCAAAATGAAGATTATCAATAATAAATTGGGAATTGCTGGCCCTTCATTTCCTGAATTTGAAGGTGTTCCTATGCCCATTGGTATTCCCTTTGGCATATTTCCTTTAAGTCAAGGAAGGCATTCAGGTATATTGCCTCCAGCTTTTAATGCAAGCCCCGATTTTGGATTAGGGTTAGAAGGCCTGGGTTATTACAAAGTGTTAAGTGATAATTTGGATGCAACAGTAAGGGCCAATATTTATTCATTTGGTGGCTGGAGTATGAATTTTAATTCGAAATATATTAAGCGATATGCCTATACAGGAAATTTGAATTTGACTTTTCAAAATACCAAGTCTTTGAATAATAGTACTACCAGCAAAGATGAATTTAATAGTTTCCGGTCTTTTATGATTAACTGGACGCATAGCAGAGATAATCGTGCGCGCCCTGGGACTAATTTTTCTGCCAATGTAAATTTTGGTAGCACAAGATTTAATCAAACAGTTCTGAATAACCCATTTATCAATTTTCAAAATCAGATCAGCTCTTCAATAAGTTATGGAAAAGACTGGAGAGGTAAATACAATTTATCGCTTAACTTAAATCACAATCAAAATAGTAATACCAGATTGGTCAATATGAATTTACCTACTGTGAATTTTAATATGGTAACCAAATATCCATTCCAGAAAGCCGATCAGATAGGTTCTGGAAAATGGTATGAAAAGATAGGTATTGGTTACAGTGGAAATTTTCAGAACCAATTATCATTTTATGACACTGCTTTTAGCATCAATAGAATATTAGATACCATGCAATATGGTGCTATCCACAATATCCCTATCACACTTTCATTGCCCTCATTAGGAGCCATAACCATTGCCCCTAGTGTTTCTTATGAAGAAAGATGGTATGGACAAAGAACTTTTTTATCTTGGGATAGCAGTTCACAAAAAGTAGATACATTAAAACAAAGAGGATTTTACACAGCCCGTCAAATGAGTTTTGGTTTAGGATTAAATACCCGAATTTTCGGCACATATAAGTTTAAACCAAAAAGCAATGTCATGGCCATTCGTCATGAAATAAGACCAACCATATCCATTAATTATCAACCTGATTTTGGTTCGAAATACCATTATACTACACAAGTTGATTCGAGCGGAAGAACTATAAGATTATCACAATTTCAAAGTGGAATTATTGGTTCTTTTGGTGAGGGAGCATTTGGAGGAATGGGTTTTGGTATTGATAATCTTTTAGAGATGAAAATAAAAAATACCAAAGACACTGCTGATAAAAAAGGACGAAAAGTGAAATTGATTGATGGGTTTGGGTTTAATTCTTCCTATAATTTTTTAGCGGATAGTTTTCAATTAGGCAATTTTAATATTTATGCGAGGAGTACACTTTTTGAAAAAGTAAATATTACCGCCGGGGCAAATTTAGATCCATATGATGTAGATAGTCAAGGATATAGAGTGAACAAACTTTTGTGGGATCCTGCCAATTTTAAATTTGGAAGAATTACCAGTGGCAATATTGCAATATCAACTTCATTCAAGAGCAAATCGAAAGATGGAAAAAAAGAAGATGATAAAAATATTCCAATTGATCCATTTATGACTCCAGATGAACAGCAACGTCAAATGCAATTTGCAAGAGCTAACCCAGCAGAGTTTACTGACTTTAATATTCCTTGGAGCGTGAACCTATCTTATTCATTTAACTTTACCAGGGTTTTATTACCTGATTTTAGTGGATATCAGACAGAGACATTTTCATCCATCAATTTTAATGGAGATTTTAGTTTAACAGATAAATGGAAAGTAGGAGCAACCGGATATTATGATATCACCAGAAGAAGTCTTCAACAATTAAGTACTTTTATTACTAGAGAAATGCACTGCTGGCAGCTATCTATCAACGTTAACCCAGTTGGATTGTATCGTTCATTTAATATAACCATCAGTCCGAAATCGGGTATCTTAAGAGATTTAAGAATCAATCGAAGCAGAACTTTCTCCAACTCCACTTTTTAATTTCATTCTTCAACGATCGTTTGCCGAATAATAAGCCGACATGGTGTTGAATACCTTTTGCTTTAATTCTTCAACAGTTAAATTAGCAGGCTCAATAGGTGGTAAAAAATGAATGGATAATTTCTTTGGTAACAAATAAAAAAAATAGTTGGAGCTCAGTGCTTTTTTAGTATTAAAAATTACCGCGGGAATGATTGCATGATTGGTATCTATGGCTAATTTAAATGCACCATCATAAAACTTTTTCAAAGGTTGATCCGTTTTATTTCTTGTTCCTTCAGGATAAATACACATATGCATTCCTTTCTCTAAAGCATCTTTCATTAATTCGAAACTTTTTCTTCTGCTTGCATCACTATGTCTATCCACTATTACAGATCCTCGATTATAATACCATCCAAATAAAGGAACTTTTAAAAAATCTTTTTTGGCAATGGTTTGATTTGCACCTGGTATAAATGGAGAGGAGAGTGGAATATCCAGTAATGCGTTGTGATTACAGGTTACTATATAGGTTTTTCCATTACTAAAATTTTCTTCCCCTTTTGTACTTACAGGACATCCTATTAGATTCAACCAAATAGTCATCCAGATTTTGGAGATTTTAATAAAATAATCAATCCCTTTTGGGTCAGGATATAACGCAGTTAATAAGGATGGTATTAGTATGATTAAGAAAGTAATTACAAAAGTCATCAGTCCCCAAAGCGCCCAAATTCTCGCAAAAACACCTAACACTATTTTTTTTACAATCATGATTTATAATTTCCAATTAATAGGTTCTATTCCTTGTTGCATTAATATTTGATTGGCCTTACTAAAATGTTTACATCCAAAAAATCCTTTATCTGCGCTAAAGGGTGAAGGATGTGCCGCCTTCAAAATAGTATGTTTTGTGGCATCAATAAATATTTGCTTTTCGTGTGCAAATTTACCCCATAAAAGGAAAACGATTCCTTTCTTTTCATTGGATATTTTCTGGATAACAGCGTTGGTAAAATCCATCCAACCAATTTTAGCATGACTGGCAGGCTCGTTAACCCTAACAGTTAAAACCGCATTCAATAATAATACTCCTTGTTCTGCCCAAGGCGTCAGATTTCCTGTAGTAGGAATCGCCATGCCAATATCATTCTTTAATTCTTTGAAGATATTGACCAATGAAGGAGGTGGTTTTACACCATCAGGTACCGAGAAGCTTAATCCATGTGCTTGCCCAGGGCCATGATAGGGGTCTTGACCAAGTATTACCAATTTTAAACGATCGAAGGGAGTTTTTTCAAAAGCATTAAAAATCAGTGGTCCAGGAGGATAAATAATGGCTTTGGTAGCTTTCTCTGATTTTAAATGAGCAGTTATCTGCTGAAAATAGGATCGAGAAAATTCTTTTTGCATTACTGCTTTCCAACTTGGCTCTATTTGAACATCCATGCTGCAATTTATAGAAGGATTATTGCATAAGTTTGTATTCATGCAAGTATTTTCTACACCAAGTAAGATAATCATAACCTGTCATAAATGGTTATCACCCGTTCTACAAAAGGAAGTTATTGATTTAGGCTTCACTATTACTCGTTCATTTCAAACAGGGGTAGAATTGGAAGGCAGTTTATCTGACTGTATAAAACTGAATCTAAACCTCCGCTGTGCAAGCCAGGTAATGTATTCCTTGAAATCATTTATTTGCAATGACCCAGATGAATTGTACAATCAATTGGTTACAATTGCTTGGGAGAACATTATTGAGCCAGAAGGTTATTTTTCAGTTACTAGCAATGTGTTTCACCCGTCTATTCAAACCAATTTATTTGCGAATCTGAGGGTAAAAGATGCCATTGTAGATAGAATGCGAAATGAAACTGGAAAAAGACCTTCCACTGGTTCTGCATTAACTGGTGCAGTGGTTTATTTATTTTGGAAAAACGATGAAGCAGAAATATTTATTGATAGTTCAGGTGAAACATTGGCAAAACATGGATATAGAAAATTACCTGGCAAAGCACCAATGCTCGAAGCTTTAGCTGCTGCCACCATATTGTCTACTAAATGGGATCGTCAATCTCCTTTCATTAATCCAATGTGTGGTTCTGGCACATTGGCCATAGAAGCTGCCCTAATTGCTACCAATCGCAAACCGGGATTATTGAGAAATCAATATGCATTTATGCATATCAAAGGCTATGATGCTACTTTATTCAATAAAGAAAAAGCAACTATTCAGGCACAAGTTACTTCACCTGATTCGCTGAAAATTATTGCATCTGATATCAGTAACCAAGCCATTGCAACAACAAAATTGAATGCTGCTGCTGCTGGAGTAGAACAATTCATCAACTTTGAAGTGGTGGATTTTGAACTAACAAGTATACCAGAAACTCCTAATGGAGTGATATTTTTTAACCCTGAATATGGAGAAAGATTAGGTGAGGAAACTGCTTTAATAGAAACTTATGCCCGGATGGGTGATTTCTTAAAAAATAAATGCAAGGGATTAACAGGATATGTATTTACGGGAAATTTAGATCTGGCAAAAAAAATTAGACTTAAACCTAGCAGAAGAATCGAATTCTTCAATGCTACTATCGATTGTAGGCTCCTGGAGTATGAATTGTATGTTGGCACAAAAAGAACTGATAAGCCAATCTCACCATCCATTTAATATTTAAACAATACCTTTGCGGCAAATTTAGAGTAGTGATACTCAAAAACAACAATATATGAGACTAATCGTGGGGTACAGAAAATTATTGAATGTAACAGAAACGGCTACATTAAGTGAACTAAAATCGGCATACAGAAATTTGATGAAAGACTGGCACCCCGATAAATTTGCCGAAGATGCTGTTTTGTTGCAAGAGGCAGAAGAAAAGAGTAAAAAGATCATTCAAGCCTATCATTTTTTAGTGAGCATTTCTACGGAGACCATCACCAAAACAATAGATGCATACACCGACACGATCAATAATGCAGCCATTGTAGATTTTGAATATAAATCAGAAGTACTTCGTGTTGTTTTTGCAGATGATACAGAATATGAATATTATGGTGTTCCAAAAGCCACTTATGTTAAATTAGTGAATGCAGAAACTCCTCAGCGATTTGCTAGAAGACATATTTTTCAATCTTTTGTATACAGAAGTACAAGTAAATTAGCTGCTAATCCAGTTTAAATATTATTTAGTTGATTTAATTGGACTTATAAGTTCTAAGAAACTCAATTGATTGTACCATATCATCATGTAGTAATCGATCAGCTTTATTAAAGCTTACTTTATTTCTAAATGCAGTATATAATTTCTCTATCGTAGGCGAACTTTTTAAAGGTCTTCTAAAATCCAATGCTTGAGCGGCACTCAATAATTCAATGGATAAAACTTTTTCTACATTTTCAATTACCCGAAAACATTTTGTAGCAGCATTGGCGCCCATGCTAACATGATCTTCCTGATTATTGCTTGAAGAAATACTGTCAACCGAAGCAGGAGTTGATAGTTGCTTATTTTCACTAACGATTCCTGCAGCTGTATATTGAGGAATCATAAAACCAGAATTCAATCCAGCATCTTTCACTAAGAATAAGGGTAACCCACGTTGACCTGAAATTAACTGATAGGTTCTTCTTTCAGAAATATTAGCTATTTCACTCATTGCAATGGCCAAATAATCTAAGACAAGTGCCAATGGTTGACCATGGAAATTTCCACCACTAACAATCAAATCTTCATCTGGAAAAACATTAGGATTATCCGTAACAGAATTAATTTCCTGCATAAAAACAGATAAAACATGGTTAAATGCATCTTTGGATGCCCCATGCACCTGAGGAATACATCGAAAAGAATAAGGATCCTGAACCTGTTGTTTTTTTTGTCTAGAAATTTCACTCCCTTCTAAATGTTGCTTTACTTTTTTTGCTGTTGCAATTTGACCAGCATGCGGCCTGATTCGATGTATATGTTCATTTAAAGGCTCTTGTATACAATCAAATGCGTCAAATGATAAAGCAGCTATTAAATCGGCCATTGCCAAAAGATGTTCTGCTTTTTTCAAACAATACATTCCATATGCACTCATAAATTGAGTTCCATTAATCAAAGCCAGACCCTCTTTGCTTTGTAAATGAATCGGATCCCAATTCAATTGCCCCATTATTGATTGGGTAGCAACTTTGTTACCTTGATAATTCACTTCTCCAAGTCCTAATAATGGAATGCTCAAATGGCTCAAGGGTGCCAGATCACCGGATGCACCCAAAGATCCTTGCGTATAAATTACTGGAAATACATTGTTATTGTGCATTTCCATTAGTCGAATAACTGTGGCAATTTGAACTCCACTATGTCCATAACTGAGTGATTTAATTTTCAGCATCAACATTAGTTTTACAATCTCTGCTGGTACTTCTTCACCTAAACCACATGCATGTGATACTAATAAATTGTATTGTAACTGTTCAATTTGATCCGCATCAATTTTTACATTTTGTAAAAACCCAAATCCTGTATTGACTCCATAATACAATTGATCGGTATTATTGGTTTTTTTATCTAAATATTCCCTGCAAAAACTAATTTTTTCATGTGCGTCAAAAGTGATTGAAACAAGCTGATTATAGTCCAAAAAATCTTTAACTTGTTGAAAATGAAGCCATTTACTATCAAGTGGCAAGTAATTATAACTCATGCAAGGAATCGTTTAATGCAAAGTAACAGAAATAGCTGATTGCAATGAAATGAAGGTTTGGTTTGTAAAACTGAGGATTTTTCCGTTATTTTGCACCTCCAAAACCGGTTCGGTAAGGAAATAAATACGGTTCGGTAGCTCAGCTGGATAGAGCAACTGCCTTCTAAGCAGTAGGTCATTGGTTCGAATCCAATCCGAATCACTAAAGTGAAACAATAGTTTCACTTTTTTTATGCATTATATATAAATCTTACTCCTTTCAATTTCGTAACTTCGCCCTCCAAAAACAGAGGAATGAGCGAAGAAAAGAGCCTGAATTTTATCGAGGAAATTATTGAAGCAGATTTAGCTGCAGGAAAACATTCATCTATTACCACCCGTTTCCCTCCTGAACCCAACGGATATTTACATATTGGTCACGCAAAAAGTATTTGTTTGAATTTTGGTTTAGCCATTAAATATGGCGGATCTACCAATCTTCGTTTTGATGATACCAATCCGGTTACAGAAGATACTGAATATGTTGAAAGTATTAAAGAAGATGTGCGTTGGCTGGGATTTGAATGGGCTCGTGAATTGTATGCATCTGACTATTTCGATCAGCTGTTTGATCTTGCGCTACAATTAGTGGAAAAGGGGCTGGCTTATGTAGATGATAGTTCAAGTGAAGAAATCGCCACTCAAAAAGGAACACCCACACAACCTGGTGTTCGCAATCAATTTGCAGAAAGAACGATCGACCAAAACAAACAGTTGTTTTTGAAGATGAAAGAAGGGAAATATGCAGACGGATCAAAAGTATTGAGGGTCAGAATAGATATGGCATCGCCCAATATGTTGTTAAGAGATCCCATTATTTATAGAATTAAACATGCGCATCATCACAGAACAGGAGATAAATGGTGTGTTTATCCTATGTATGATTTTGCCCATGGGCAAAGCGATTCTATCGAAAAAATTACCCATTCCATTTGCACACTGGAATTTGTACCACATAGAGATTTATACGATTGGTGCATTGAGCAATTAGGCACATTCCCTTCAAAGCAATATGAATTTGCTCGTTTGAACATGACTTATACAGTTATGAGTAAAAGAAAATTACTTCAACTGGTGAATGAACAAATGGTGCATGGATGGGACGATCCAAGAATGAGCACGATTAGCGGTATGCGAAGAAGAGGATATCCTGCAGCAGCTATTCGTGAGTTCTGTGAACGAATTGGGGTTGCCAAAAGAGAAAATTTAATTGATGTTGGATTATTAGAATTTTGTGTAAGAGAAAATCTAAATAAAACTGCACTAAGAAGAATGGTCGTTTTCAATCCTCTTAAATTGGTCATCACCAATTTTGACAAAGAATTGGAGATCCTTACCAGTGAGAATAATCCGGAGGATGAAAATGGTGGAATAAGAGAAATGCCATTTAGCAGAGAAATATTTATTGAACAGGACGACTTTATGGAAGTTGCTCCAAAGAAATATTTTAGACTTGCTCCCGGCCAAATGGTTCGTTTAAAAAGTGCCTATATTATACAATGTAATGAAGTAATAAAAGATGCTGAAGGAAATATAACTGAAGTGCATTGCACTTATATTCCAGAGAGCAGAAGCGGATCTGATAGTTCTGGTATTCATGTAAAAGGAACATTGCATTGGGTAAGTGCAAAACATGCCATTCAAGCAGAGGTTCGCTTATATGACCGTTTGTTTAAAGTAGAAGATGTTGCCAACGCGGAAGGAGATTTTAAAGACCATATTAATCCAGACTCTTTACAAATTATTTCGTATGCATATGCAGAACCTGCTTTAGCAAAAGATTCAATCAACAATCAGTTTCAGTTTTTACGCAAAGGATATTTTGCTATTGATAAAGACAGTACGGGATCCAAACTTGTTTTTAATAGAACAGTTACATTAAAAGATGCCTGGGCAAAAGAAGTAAAGAAGGGGTAAATATTGTATTCTAGAGGTTCTTTAGTGGATTTCTTTTTCCAGCTAAAATATATTCCTTGATATTCATCCAGAATGCTAAAATCATGTAAATGATAATGGGTGAACCCATAGTTAAAAAAGAAATGTATATAAACCACATTCTTATTTTGGAGGAAGCAATACCTAGTTTATCCCCAATGGCCGTACATACACCGAAAGCGTGTAATTCCAAAAATTCTCTTAATTTATTCATAAAGATGCATTGTTTCCTGGGGGAGGAAATATGATTATACAAAATTAAACAGAATTGAACTATAAAAGTTCAAAACATTGGTGAAATAGCGCCTCTTTTTTGTTAATTTCGCGCATAAAATTGCAACGATATGGCTTTTGACATTGAAATGATCCAAAAAGTTTACGCAGAAATGCCTGCTAAAGTAGATGCAGCCCGCAAAGCATTGGGACGTCCGCTTACCTTATCAGAAAAAATTCTTTTTTCGCACTTACATGCCAATCAATCTTTGGCAGGTTTTGAAAGAGGTAAAAGTTATGTTGATTTTGCTCCAGATAGAGTAGCTATGCAAGATGCAACAGCACAGATGGCGTTGTTGCAATTTATGCAAGCAGGTCGTCCAAAAGTAGCAGTTCCTTCAACGGTGCATTGTGACCATTTAATCACAGCCAGAGTTGAAGCAAAAGAAGACTTACAAGTTGCGAATGCAGAAAGCAAAGAAGTGTATGATTTCTTAGCATCTGTATCTAATAAATACGGCATTGGATTCTGGAAGCCTGGTGCTGGAATCATTCATCAGGTGGTATTAGAAAACTATGCCTTCCCTGGTGGAATGATGATTGGTACTGATTCTCATACAGTTAATGCTGGTGGTCTAGGCATGATTGCAATTGGTGTTGGTGGAGCTGATGCCTGTGATGTAATGGCAGGACTACCCTGGGAATTGAAATGGCCT
>REAV01000176.1 GCA_004294465.1 Sphingobacteriia bacterium
TTTATTGGTCATCACATTTCCCATCGCCTGCATTACTTGTAAGCTGGTGAAGTTTTCTGACGCAATCAATTCAATTCCATGACGTTGTCTTTCTAATTCCTTGCGAATGAGGTCAAAAACCAGGGTATCTCTCTGCATGTAAAAATTTTTGCCAAAGTTAATCCATCACATCGTCTGAACCATATTTTAATAACCCATTTTTAACCATGATTTCCCCACAATAGTTGGTTAATTCGTGTTATTTGCTATTTTCACAGTCCATTTGGCTTTTGTGTGAGTTGTACATATCTTTTTAAGGGGCCATTTGGAGTGATAAAGAACCTAAAAATGAAAGCAATTATCCCCGTTGCTGGTGCTGGAACTAAACTCAGACCGCATACATATACTCAACCAAAGGCCTTAATACCGATTGCCGGTAAAACCATCTTAAGTTTTATTGTAGACCAGCTAAAAGATGCTGGAATACATGAATTTATTTTTATTGTAGGGTATTTGGGAGAAAAAATTCAGGATTATGTAAATCAAACTTATCCAGAACTCAGTACCCATTTTGTGTTTCAAAATGAAAGACAAGGAACAGGACATGCCATTGAACTCACTAAATCGATAGTAGGAACAGATGAGGTTTTTGTTGTTTTGGGAGATACTATTTGTGAATACGATGTGCAAGAAGTAGTGAATAGTCCTTATAGTATGCTGGGTATTAAAAAAGTAGACGACCCTAGAAATTTTGGTGTTGCTTCTATTAATGAAGAAGGATTTATTGACCAAGTAGTAGAGAAGCCTGCTATTCCAAAAAGCAATATGGCCTTGGTTGGTTTATACAAAATTAAAGAAACTCATTTTTTGTTTGAATGTTTACATCATTTGTTTTTGCAAGACATTAAAACACAGGGAGAATATAATTTAACTGATGCCCTCGACTGTATGATTAAAAGAGGGGCGCAGTTCAAATCATTTAAAGTAAAGAATTGGTTTGATTGTGGTAAAAAAGAATCTTTATTAGAGAGTAATGCAACATTGTTAAAGAAGTTTGGAGGGAATACTGATTATAACCACGGGTATTTAAATACCATTATTATTCCACCAGTTAGTATTGGAGCAGGCTGTGATATAGCTAATTCCATTATTGGTCCGCATGTAGCCATTGGTGCCAATACAAGTATTAAACATTCAATAGTTCGTGAAAGTATCATAGGATCTTATACCAATTTATTTGAAGTAGTTTTGGATAACTCACTGATAGGAAGTGATGCTTCTGTTAAAGGACTTAGTAGAAGTTTAAATATCGGAGATAATACAGAAATAGATTTTGGATAAAGCGCATGTATTAGCTTTATAGCTCAAACCTCAATAATTAAAAATGGATCAGGCAATAACTGCAAAGCCATCTCGTATTACTGCCCTTTTCAATATTCAATATCCAATTATTCAAGCTGGAATGATCTGGGCCAGTGGTTGGAGATTGGCAAGTGCAGTAAGTAATGCAGGCGGATTGGGTTTGATTGGAGCTGGTAGTATGTACCCGGAGGTTTTAAGAGAACATATTCAAAAATGTAAAGCTGCAACTAGCAAACCTTTTGGGGTAAATGTGCCATTATTGTATCCGAATATTGAAGAAATTATTCAAATTATTATTGAGGAAAAAGTACCCATTGTTTTTACCAGTGCTGGAAATCCAAAAACATATACTTCACGTTTACAATCACATGGTATTAAGGTAGTGCATGTAGTAAGTAGCAGCAAATTCGCTTTAAAATCTCAGGAAGCTGGATGTGATGCGGTTGTTGCAGAAGGGTTTGAAGCAGGAGGGCATAATGGTCGTGAAGAAACCACTACCATGGTATTGATACCAGCAGTTAAAGCTGCTATTACTATCCCTTTAATTGCAGCAGGTGGAATTGCAACTGGCAAACAAATGTTGGCTGCAATTGCTTTAGGTGCAGATGCAGTTCAAATAGGGAGCAGATTTGTGTGTAGTACAGAAGCATCTTCTCACGAAAATTTTAAAAATGCAGTGGTTAATGCTGCTGAAGGGGATACGCAGTTAAGCATGAAAAAATTAGTTCCTGTTCGATTATTAAAAAATGATTTTTTTAAAGTTGTGAATGAGGCAGAAACAAAAGGTGCAGACGAAAATCAATTGAAAGAAATTCTTGGGCGGGCAAGGGCAAAACGTGGCATGTTTGAAGGAGATATGGTAGAAGGAGAATTAGAAATAGGGCAGGTTTCATCACTTATTACCACAATTAAACCTGCCGCTGAAATTGTACAAGAAATAGTAGCAGAATACAATACTACCATACAAGCTTTTCGGCATACTATATAAATAACATATGCGTGCCAAGACCACTCCCTTGTTTATAGAAATCTCCTACAGTAATTACATCGTTTACTCCTTCGTATAAATCTTCCTTTTTATAATGGAACATTTCCATTGCTAATTTGCAGGCCCAAAGCTTTACTCCGGATGCAGTAAGAATTTCCAAAAACTCATGTACATCAGGCATGTCAATTTTTTCCATTTCTTTTTTCATCATAGATGTTGCCAAAGCTTCCATTCCTGGCAAGCCTCCTAACATAGTAGGCATGTGCATTGCAGGGTTGCCTACTGTTGCTACATGCAAATGTTCTAGTTTCTTTTTGTGAATCGCCTCTAATCCAAAAAATGTAAAAAACATTTCTGCTTCAATACCTTCCATCCTTGCACCATTTGCTAATACAAATGCTGCATAAACATTCTCTAAAGTTGCTTTAGAAAGAATGATCATCATTTTTTTGATTTCACCATTAAACTCGTTCATAACATTTTTTTTAATTGATTTAAATACAGCTAGCGGGCTTTGGTATTCCAGCAATTTTAGTTGCTGTTTTTAAAGGTGCATTTGGAAATAATGCATAGAATTCTTTAATATCTACGATGCCGCTTTTACCTATTCTACGAATACTTAATGCTACTTCGTTTTTGTGTTCTTCCTGTAAATAGTTGATTACTTCCCAATGACGAGGGGTGAGTTCAATGTTTACTTCGTTGGCAATGGCGTCTCCAATAGATTTATCCCATTGAGCGAAATTGGTTAAATAACCTTCTTCATTTACTGTAATTGCTTTTCCAGCTAATTGCTTTTCCATAACATAGTTTTTATTTATTCAAAATTTTTTCCTGCTTCCTGCATAGTTGCTGAAACAAATGGAATATGAGTTCCTTTTAATAAAACATTCCAATATATCCACTTGAATGCAAGCTTGCCCATATGGTTCATCCTGCTTTCTTTTAGTAAACGCAGTGGTCCTATTCCAGGAAAAGGGAATGATCCTTCTACTGGTTCGTGGGTATAATTAAAATCAATCAATAAGGCTTTCCCGTTTCCGGTTTCAATAAAGCAGTTTGCATGTCCATCAAATTCTTCTTTCAATAGTTCCCCTTTAATGAAACGGATAATGTTTTCAGTTAAAATTTCTGCTTCAAAGTGAGCAACAGAACCCGCTTTTGATGCAGGAAGGTTGCTTGCGTCTCCCAAAACAAATATGTTTTTAAAAGCAAGGGATTGAAGTGTTGCTTTATTGGTTGGAACATAATTTAAATCATCTCCTAATCCAGATCTTTCCATTAATTCATCCCCTTTGTTGGTAGGTACTGTAACCAATAGGTCAAAATCAATGGATCTGCCTCCATAGTCAATTATTTTTTTATTGTCATTGTCCACTTCGGCAATGGCAAAGTCACTTTCAATTTCAATATTTTTTTCAGATAATAAATGTTCTAAAGCATCAGTTGCTTTGGGTTTTGTAAATGCACCGCTTAATGGGGTCACATAGGTAATACTTACCTCATTGCGTATATTTTTGTGTTTGAAAAAAGAATCTGCCAAAAATGCAAATTCTAAAGGCGCAACAGGGCATTTTATGGGCATTTCTGTTATATGAACTACCAATCTTCCTCCAGGCCAATCCCTTAGTTTATTTCTTAAAGCAAATGCTCCTTCGAAAGTGTAAAAATCAAAAACTGATTTTTGCCACTCTTTTCCTTTCATACCAGGAATTTCTTCAGGAGCAATTTTTGCGCCAGTAGCAATAATTAATACATCATACAAAATGCTATTCCCATCTTTCAAGATTACAGTATTATTAGCAGCATCAATTTTTTCAATTTTTGCAGTTAATAAATTAACCCCCTTGGGAATAAATTCCTTGACGGTCTTAATGATATCACTTGGAGTATATATATCAAATGGTAGAAAAAGATAGCCAGGTTGATAATGGTGTTCTTCTCTTTCATCAATGATTTGAATTTCCCACTCTTTTTTATCGAGCTCATGATGGAGATGGTTGGCCATCATTGTTCCAGCTGTTCCTGCTCCCAAAATAACTAGCTTTTTCATATTGCTTTGTTTTACAATACAAAATTAGAGCGTTATGTATGGGTGGATTGTTACAAATGTTACAATAGCCTATGATATGATGAATATCATAAAAACAGGTGATTTAGGATTATTTATGCAAATAAAAAGAGTTGGCCTGCGATAAACAGGTAACCGTTAAATCGTTGATACATACATGCTCCGGTAAATTAGCGGTATAAAAAACGATATCCGCTACATCTTTTGCTGCCAAAGCTTTGTATCCATCATATACCATTTCTGCTTTTTGTTCATTTCCTTTGAATCTAACTAATGAGAATTCAGTTTCTGCTGCTCCAGGGTGAACAGCTGTTACTTTTACCTTATAAGGCAATAAATCAATTCGCATTGCTTTGCTAATAGCATCTACCGCATGCTTGGAGGCGCAATACCCATTGCCATCTTTATATACTTCTTTACCAGCAGTTGATCCAATATTTATGATATGTCCTTTTTGTTGTTCCATAAAAATGGGTAGCACTGCTTTAGTAACATACATTAATCCTTTTACATTGGTATCGATCATGGTATCCCAATCATCGAGGGATGCATTTTCAAAACTATCTCTACCTAAAGCCAAGCCTGCATTATTCACCAATACATCTATTGATCTCCATTCAGCAGGTAAGTTGTCAATCGTTTCAAAAACTGCTTTTCTATCTTGTACGTCAAAGCAGCAAGACAATACTTTTATATTGAATTGACTGGTGAGTTGATTGGTCAATTCGGTCAGGCGATCAGCCCTTCTTCCAGTAATGATGCAGTTCCAACCTGCAGCAGCAAATGTTTCAGCAATAGATTTTCCAAAACCCGATGTAGCACCAGTAATTAAAATAGTTTTAGGCATATAATTGTTTATAAATAAGGTTTGATAAAAGTTAATACTAATTGATTGATCTCCTGAGGTGCTTCCCACATTCCCATATGTCCAACGCGCTCTAAAATATGAAAATCAATAAAACGGGATAAAATAGATTGTTCTTTTAAGTCTTTCAAAGGAGCAGCAATATCTTCTGTTCCTGCAATGAGCAGGATGGGCACTTGTGAATTACTAATTACATTGGTTCTATCTGGCCTGGTCATCATTGCATGGCAATAAGCTTGTAATGAAGTATTGCTAAAACTTTTGCTTTTTTGAATTAATTCTTCCACCGACTCTTCGTTGTTAAATTTAAATTTTACACTAAATAAGTTAGGAATCGTGTTTTTTAAGAATGAATAGCCGCCATATTCTTCAATAATATCAATGCTCTTTAAGCGGTTCTTTTTCTTCTCTTCATTATCTGCATAAGCAGTTGAATGAATCAAGCCAAATCCTTTTAAGCTTTGAGGATATTTTTCTGCAAAAGCAAGTGTAATATATCCACCCATGCTATGACCCAATACAATACATTGATTGATATTTTCATCATCCAATAATTGTTTGATATCATCTGCCATTGCTTCAATGCTTAGCGTAGATTTATCTTTCATTAATGGCGATGATCCCGTTCCTTGAAGATTCGGAACGATTAATTGACAATGAGTACTTAAAAAAACAATTTGGTTATTCCATATAGAATTGTCTTCACCAAAACCATGTAATAAAATAACAGGAAATCCTGTTCCGTATTTGTTGTATTGCAATGTTGATTTCGCTTGATTCATTTTAATGATTAATTGGAATGAGTTATATTAAATGAATCGTTTTTTAATTTTATTATATATGCCCAATATGATAATCAATATAGAACCAATCAATCCTATTAAAAATATATAATCACCATGTTTAACATAAAAGGTGATTTCATTGTTTAATGGAATATTGTATTTAATAATCGCAGCTTTGTTCCAAGGTTGCTGTTCTACAATCTGGCCCTTCTCATTGATAATTGCTGAAATGCCTGTATTGGCACTTCTTGCAACCCATCTTCTGGTTTCTATAGCACGTAATTTTGCATAAGCCAAATGTTGCAAATGCCCCGGAGTATTGCCCCACCATCCATCATTGGTAATGATGGTCAATAAATTGGCGCCTTGTTGAACATAACTGTTTACATATTCGCCATATATACTTTCATAACAAATAATCGGGGCCGCAATGATTTCATTTCCATTTGATTTAAAAACAGATGATGAAGCTGATCTTCCATATCCGCCAGTACTTCCTCCAAATTGTTCGAAAACAGGGCTCATGAAACGAAGAAAAGATGGCAAAGATTCAACACCAGGTACTAGTTTACTTTTATTATATAGTTGAATGGGCTCTCCTGCTTTGATGGCAATCGCTGCATTAAATGCATCGTAGTACATGCCTGAAGAACTTGCATGTGCGGTAGGCGTTTCTTTTATTGATCCATAATTTTTAAAAGTTTCGATTCCAGAAAGTATGGTAATATTCGGGTGCTGTCTTGCAAATTCAAAAATGGGTTGATAATATGGGTTACCCGTAATGTTCTCTTGCCATTCGGCTACACTCATAGCTGTTTCGGGCCAAATAATTAATTGAGTATTACTGTCTAATGCAGATGTTGAAAGCGATAATAATGAATTGATTTGCTGACTTGCATTGCTTAATTCAAATTTTTGATAAGGATCTATATTGGGTTGAACAACAATGATGTTTTTATAAGCAGTTTTTTTTTCGCGATTAACTAAAGCGTTAAAATTAAAAATAGCGGTTAAAATAATTGGTAAAAGAAGAATCAATGTATATAATACCCCCTTTTTTATTGTTCTTTGCTTATTTAAATCATTGTTGAATGAATAGCTTACTAAATTAAAATACAATACCAATAAAGATCCGCCACCAACACCTGTATATTCATACCATTGTACATAAGTGGGATGACCTGCAAAAACATTGCCTAGTGTAAGCCATGGCCAGGACAGTTCCCAATTCAGGTGAATGTATTCAAAGCCTAACCAGAATAAACCTAACGCAACCAAGGAATATGGTTTACTGAATTTCGATTTGCAGATTGCATAACCCCACCAAGGCAAACACATCAATAAACTATTGGCTATAATGGCTGCAATTGCTCCAACGCTTGTTGAATTCCATAGCCACCAGGTGGTGGATGCATTCCAGATAAGCATTGTGATAAATGTGTAGCCAAATACTTCTTTTGGACTTTTTGAATGGTCAGCGACAAAAAGCAATGGTACAAAAGCAATAAAAATTAGAAAAGTAAAGTTCACATTGGGCCATGCAGCAAAGAGCAGCAAACCCGAAAGAACAGAGAGGACGAGCTTAAGTGTTTTTTTCAATCCAATTTATTTTAGAAGGTTTTATTTCCTGCTATAATTAGGCGCTTCTTTGGTAATATCTATATCATGTGCATGACTCTCTTTCATACCAGCATTGGTGATTTTAATGAATGTAGCTTTTTGCAATGCATCAATATTTTTTGCACCGCAATAACCCATTCCAGATCTTAATCCACCAACGTATTGATAAATGATCTCGCTCAAACTTCCTTTATAAGCAACTCTTCCTTCAATTCCTTCTGGTACAAATTTTTTGATATCGGCTTCCACATCCTGAAAATAACGATCGCCACTTCCCTGGCTCATGGCCCCTAAGCTTCCCATGCCTCTATACTCTTTGAATTTTCTTCCTTCATAAATGATGGTTTCACCAGGGCTTTCTTCAACACCAGCAAACACACTTCCCATCATTACCATATTTGCTCCAGCAGCCAATGCTTTAACCATATCTCCAGTATAGCGAATACCACCATCTGCAATCAATGGAATACCCAATGGCTTTAGAGCAGCAGCAGCTTCCATCACAGCAGTTAATTGTGGTACACCTGCACCTGCAACAATTCTGGTTGTGCAAATAGAACCTGGTCCTATTCCCACTTTAACACAATTGGCACCAGCAAGCGCTAAAGCTTTAGCACCTGCAGCGGTTCCTACATTGCCTGCAATAATTTGTAAATTTTTGAAATTCTTTCTCAATGCTTTCAAAGCTTCAATCACTCCCTTGCTATGGCCATGAGCACTATCTAATGTTACTACATCTACCCCTACTTGCTGTAATGCATATGCTCTGTCCATGAGATCTTTGGTAATCCCTAATGCAGCGCCAGTAAGCAATCTGCCTAAATTGTCTTTTACCGCATTCGGAAAATTGCGGATTTGTAATATATCTCTATAAGTAATTAATCCAATTAACTTGCCTTGTTTATTTACTACAGGCAGTTTTTCGATTTTATAATTTTGTAATATTTTTTCGGCTTTTTTAAGGTCGGTACCTTCAGGAGCAGTGATGAGATTTTCTTTTGTCATCACTTCTTTTACTTTCCGTTTTTTATCGGTCTCAAAACGTAAATCTCTATTGGTTAATATGCCTACTAATTTTCCACCACCATCAATAATTGGAATTCCCCCAATTTTATTATCCTTCATTAATAATAATGCATCTCCAATGGTTGCATCAACTAATAAAGTGATCGGATCTATGATCATGCCACTTTCACTACGTTTTACTTTACGTACTTGTTCGGCTTGTTTTTCAATCGACATGTTTTTGTGCAAAATGCCTAAGCCTCCTTCTCTTGCAAGGGCAATGGCCAAATTGGCTTCGGTAACAGTATCCATAGCAGCCGATAAAATGGGCACATTCAGAATAATGTCTTTGGTAAGATGAGCACTAATGTTCACTTCTCTGGGAAGTACTTCGCTGAATGCGGGCATCAGCAGAACATCGTCAAAAGTTAATCCTTCACCAAATAAACGGGAAGTGGTTTTGCTTTTTGTGGAGCGGTTGAGGTTTGTTGCCATGTGCAAAGATAGTCTTGTGATCAAATTCCCTCCAAAAATATTTATAGTAACTTTGCTGCATTTCCAAAATTGACTGCTCCTAACAATGTCTGAATTAAAGCCAACTGCTACCACACCCTATTTTACTTTTCAGTTTGCGCTTCTATGTTTGAGCAATTTCCTGTTTGCCACTAGTTTTAATATGATGATTCCTGAGTTGCCAGGCTATCTTACTTCTTTAGGGGGAGCTGAATACAAGGGATTGATTATTGCTTTATTTACTTTAATGGCAGGTATTTCCAGACCCTTTAGCGGAAAACTTACCGATACTGTAGGAAGGGTTCCGGTAATGATTTTTGGTTCATTGGTCTGTGTAGTATGTAGTTTATTATATCCTATGCTTACCAGTGTAGCAGGCTTTTTATTCCTTCGATTTTTACATGGGTTTTCCACTGGGTTTAAGCCAACAGCAACTGCAGCATATGGTGCAGATGTAGTACATGAATCAAGAAGGGGAGAAGCATTGGGCGCATTGTCGATTGGGTATACTTTAGGATCTTCTGCCGGCCCCATGATTGGCAGTTATTTAGTAGACTATTTTAGTTATAACGTCATGTTTTATGTGTCTGCAGGCTTTGCCCTTGCATCTGTAGGGATTTTATACAATGTTAAAGAAACATTGAAGGATCCTCAGCCATTTAAGCTACAATTATTGACGATTAATAAAACAGAAATATTTGAAAAAACTGCATTAAGGCCAGCCATTATTACTTTATTACTTTGTTTTTCAATCGGAACAATTCTAACGATAGCGCCCGATCTAAGCGAACATTTGGGATTGCACAATAAGGGATTATTTTTTGCATTTTTTACGATTGCTTCTTTATTAATCAGAGTGGTGGCTGCTAAAGTATCTGATCGATTTGGAAGGGTGCCCGTTTTGTTGGTATCTTCTTTTGTATTGGTAATCGCATTGATTGTTTTAGCATTTTCAAATTCAGTACCATTAATGATGATTGGATCGGTTATTTATGGTTTAAGCTGGGGAATAAATAGTCCTGCTTTGAGTGCATGGACGGTTGATCTTTGCGCTCCAGAAAATAGAGGAAAAGCGATTGCATCTATGTACATTGCTTTAGAAATTGGCATAGGTACTGGGGCCATTTTTTCTGCATGGATATACAATAACAATGCGGATCATTTCACCTATGCATTTTTGTTGCCCGGTTTTTTTGCGCTGCTTGCTTTTTTCTTATTGATTCGATGGAATAAAAAAGCTAAGCGAGCGCAATCTTTTTCCCAGGGATAACTTGAATCATTTGCTGAAGTTCTAAATTAAGGATGATTCCAGCCATTTTACCAGCGTTGAATCCTGTTTTAATCAACAATTCTTCCATAGAAATAGACGACTCTTTTTGCAATAGCTCAATCAGTATTTTTTCTTCATGATTTAAAGATTCGAATAGTTCCAAATGTTTTTTAAAGGGGTCTTTTTTTGCTGACCAGTTTAATGTTTCTAATAAATGTTCGGGGGAAGAAAATAATATGGCTTTGTTTTCTTGAATCAGTTTTAAACATCCACTACTTTTTGGGTCGTTGATTTTTCCGGGTACTGCAAATAATTCTCTGTTATAATGAAAAGCCAAATCTGCAGTAATCATACTCCCCCCTTTTACAGCAGTTTCAATAACAACGGTTGCGTCAGACATGCCAGCTACAATGCGGTTCCTTCTTGGAAAATTGTATTTATCTGTTGGCGTATTGCGATTAAACTCTGTGAGTAAGCCACCTTGTTCAATCATTTCCTTCGCTAATGATCGGTGTGCTCTTGGATATAAATTATCCAATCCATGTGCTAATACGCCAATGGTGTTTTGCTTGTTTTTAAGTGCTGCTCTATGAGCAATTGCATCTATGCCAAATGCCAGACCACTAATTACTGTAGTGTTTGATGGTAATTGTTCAATTAATTTTTCGGTGACTGATCTTCCATAATGAGAATTGGTTCTGGTGCCAATAATACTTATGATTCTTGTTTCATTCAATAATGCATTGCCTTTATAATAGAGTAATGTTGGAGCATCATAACAATTCATTAAACGCGTAGGATAAAAATGATCGCCAATCATTAATGGTTGTATAGCATGCTTTTGGATGAAATTCATTTCTTCATCTACTCTTTTAAAATCGTTCCAACCTTTAATATTACTAGCTGTCCATTCACCAATGCCATCTATTTGACATAAGGCTGTTTTAGATGCTTTAAAAATATCCGCTGGATTAGAAAAATGTTCCAACAATTTTTTTTGTAAGACTGGTCCAATGGTAGGAACCATCGTAAGGGCAATCCGATGCCTTAAATCTGCATGCATAAAATCTTTATACCAAAATGCAATAAAAATGAATCAGGGTATAGCGTATAAATACTTTAAATCTGGGTGATAGTAACGGTGATTCTTCTGTTTTTAGCTTTCCCTGATTCTGTTTTATTATCCCCAATGGGTTGGCTATCACCAAAACCTTTGAATCGAAGTCGATTGTTAGTAATGCCTTTATTAATCAACCAGTCTACAATGGATTTGGCCCTGTTTTCGGAAAGTAGTTGATTATCTGACTGTTTGCCAACATTATCGGTATGTCCGCTAATGAGTACTTGAAGAGAAGGATTTTCTATGAGTACCTGTAATAATTTTTCTAATTCAATATATGCATCTTGTGGAAGCTGGTATGAATTGGTGGTAAATTGAATATTTCTAAAAGTTAATGAAGCGTTTAACTCAATAGGTTGTAATGCAATATCTTTTTGATAAACACTGTCTGCTTGCTTATTGCTGAGTTCGTATAACTCATTAAAGTATAAATATCCTTTTCTATTTACAGAAAAGGTATAGTCTTTACCTATCGGTAGCGTAATAAAATATTCACCTGTTTCATCTGTTTGAACTTTCATCAACACGGTTCCAGTTGCATTATTAATCAACTCAACTGAAGAAGGTAATTTTTTGCCCGTTTTTTTATCGATGATTTTTCCTTTTACATATAAGGTTCTGTTGGGTCTTATATCTGGTCGCATTTCAAATTTATACAAATCAAGTTGCCCTCTGCTATCACTTCGGTCACTTGCATAGTATGCAGTTAAGCCATCTGCAGAAACTGCCAAACTGCCTTCATTTTCTATTGTATTAATTGGATAGCCCAGGTTTTCCGGAATACCCCATTCTCCTTTATTGTTTTTTCGAACGATGTATAAGTCTGTTCCACCATATCCAGGTAAACCATCTGAAGTAAAAT
>REAV01000177.1 GCA_004294465.1 Sphingobacteriia bacterium
TAATAGAAACAGTACGGCTAATAAAATCAGGTAACCCCAAGTACGATGCAATAAAATCCGATCAATTTTGTCGCTGTACATTTTTTTATCTAATGGTCCGGGCTCTACCACATATTGATTCATAATCTGGCGAATATGTGTGTAGCGTTGCATAATTTCTTCAGCCTGTGTTTTGGTAGAATTGAATTGATGCGCAGTTACAATATTTTCAATTGTTGCCTGTTCCGAAACGGGCTGCAATTCATCGAAATTAATTAAATGATGGATTGCTGCATATTTACTCAAAGCAGGAAATTTGGATTGCATTGCTTCTATAGAAGCGGATGCTAATTTTTCTAGTTCTATAAAATCTGGTTTCGAAGCAATTGCTTCGGATTCTGTTGAGCTAGATAAAATGAGTTTTGAGATAGCTTTCCTTAAATCTCCTAAAATGAGTTTTGAGATAGCTTTCCTTAAATCTCCTAAGCCTTTATTTTTTCTTGGGTTTACTGCAACAACCGGTATGCCCAATTCTTTTTCTAGCCCGGCAATATCTATTTTGATATCTTTTTTGGCGGCCAGATCGTTCATGGTCAATGCCATGACCACAGGTATTTTTAAATCGATGATCTGACTACAAAAAAGTAAGTTTCTTTTTAAATTACTTGCATCAGCCACTAAAATGACCATATCGGCTTTTATATCGGGGTCGGTGCCCATCAATACTTTATAAGCTACCCATTCATCCGATCGGCGCGGGTACAAACTGTAAGTACCCGGTAAATCAATTAACTCAGTATCTTTTTCTTTTTCTACGGAATAAACTCCTGTTTTTTTATCTACAGTGACCCCAGGAAAATTACCCACTTTTTGATTGAGGCCAGTGCATTGAACAACGAACTTTTTCCGCTATTGGGGTTTCCTACTAATGCTATATGGTATTGCTGTTTAGACAAGGCTGCAAAACTAACTGCATGCATTGGCAGTTGGTTACGATATCGGGAACAGAATTTGACTTCATCCACTTACATTTGTGGCATAATTTGATTTTATGAAAAAATGGGCGGCCATTTTAGTGATTTTACCCTGTTTATTACAAGCGCAATCGAAGCGAAAAATAAGAATTGAAACAGAGAAAGAAAATGCAGTAATTGTAAATAATCTCAAAAAACATGTTCAATACCTGGCTGATGATAAATTGGAAGGTAGAAGAACTGGCTCAAAAGGAGAATTATTGGCAATGGAATATATCATTGAACAATACAAACAAATAGGGCTTCAGCCAAAAGGGTCCAATGGATTTGTGCAAGAATTTGAAATCAATGAAGGAAAGCAAATCAATCCTAGTACACTATTGACTATTGATGGAAAAAAATTGCAATTGCAAGATGATTATTTTCCTTTAGCATTCAGTGCATTAAAATCGGTGAAAGGGAAGCCAGCATTGGCTTTGAGCGAGGCCAATCAACCTTGGTTTAAAGATGTAGCAGAATGGCTGGAAGAAAATAAATCGAATCCACATTTTGATATAGAAGAAGCCATTAAAAAAGAGGCTAGCAATGCAATAGCCAAAAAAGCTACTGCATTATTTTTAATGAATAGTTCAACTGCTGTAGATAATGTGCAATTCAATAAAAATGATAAAACATCATCAATAGCTATTCCTGTTATTTATTTAACCAAACAGGGAGTAAAAAAATACCTGAACGATGCAACCGCATCTTACTCTATCGAATTAGCCGTTTCTATCAGTGAGCAAATTAGAAAAGCCAGAAATATAGTGGGGTATATTAACAACAATGCAGCAAATACGGTAATTCTTGGGGCCCATTATGACCATTTGGGTTATGGCGAAGATAAAAATGCAATGGATACCGGCCATTTAGTGCACAATGGTGCAGATGACAATGCAAGCGGAACAGCTGCTTTAATAGAATTAACTCGTTTATTGCAGAAAAAATCACCAGCTGCAAACAATTACCTTATCATTAATTTTTCAGGAGAAGAGCTCGGATTGTTTGGCAGTAAATATTGGCTGGATAATCCAACAACTTCCATCACACCTAACTATATGATCAATATGGATATGGTAGGAAGATATGATACAGCTCGGAAATTAACGATTGGTGGATACGGCACATCACCTGTTTGGGGAAGTATAATACCAGCTGTTGCAGGTAATTTGGCTTATAAAATAGACAGTGCAGGCAGTGGGCCAAGCGATCATGCCAGTTTTTACAGAAAAGATATTCCAGTATTGTTTTTATTTACAGGCAGTCATTCCGATTATCATAAAGCAACAGATGATTGGGATAAAATCCAGTATGATGGTGAGAAAGACATCATCAGAATGGTCTATTCAATTATTGAAAAGACCAACGATAAAGGTAAAATTGCTTTTACTAAAACTGCTGAACAACAAATGGGTAGGAGTACCCGTTTTACAGTTAGTTTAGGGGTGATTCCAGATTATGGTTTTTCTGGAACAGGCATGCGTATTGATGGTGTTAGCCCTGGAAAATTAGCCGAGAAAAAAGGCTTGCAAGCAGGCGATATTTTATTGCAATTGGGAGAGTATAAATTCGTGGATGTAAATAGTTATATGCAGTCTTTGTCGAAATTTAAAAAAGGCGATAAAACAATTTTAATCATCAAAAGAGGAACTGAAGAGAAAAAAATTGAGTTGGAGTTTTAAATTGGATTTATGAAACTGCGCTTGGATGTTGATGAAATCAATGATGACTTTTTTGAAGATACCCGATTATTGGGCATCACTGCTACAGTAAAAAATTACCAGTTCTGTATGCAGCTCAACAATATGCTGGGCTACGATTTCAGGCTAAACCCCGATATAGAAATTCACCTTAGAAAAAAAGAAAGAAATTATTATTTTTCTATTTATCAGTTTTCCGAAAACCATTCACCACTCATTCATTATCTCTACCAAAATCAATTTGACGGAGAATATTTATTGCCCGAATTCAAACACATGGATTTTTTGTGGTTGATGAAATACGATTATGTGGATGATGAAAAATGCAATTGGATCAAACAAACCATTCGCAATTTAAATGGGGTTCAAATGATCACCGAATTAACCAATGAGCAAATCAAGAATAAGGGGAATATGATTTTTTAGACGGCTATCATTTCTATTTAGAAATTCATCTTATAAAGCAACCGTAATTCTTTTTTCGTTTACTTGAGTAAGGGTGCCAATCGGTTCAGTAAAATCAGCCAATCCAAAATCAGCAAATACTTGCTGCACTTCATTAATAGCCGAAGGGTCTACTGCAATTAGAATTCCGCCATTTGTTTGAGGGTCGGGTAAAACAGAGAAAGCCTGCATCACATCAACTCCTTTTTCAAAAGACACTTGACTACTATAAGCATTCCAGTTTCTGTAAGTGGCATCAGGTACAATTCTTTGTTTTAAATATTCCTTTGACGG
This sequence comes from Sphingobacteriia bacterium, assembly GCA_004294465.1. Classification (GTDB taxonomy): domain Bacteria; phylum Bacteroidota; class Bacteroidia; order Chitinophagales; family Chitinophagaceae; genus Sediminibacterium. The sequence continues at coordinate 3,431 of REAV01000177.1, forward strand.
CTCAATGATTTTAATTTTACTATAGTCAATTCTTGCCCCTAATCCACTGCCTTCGGCCATTTCCATTAAATGACCAATCAATCCAAATCCAGTTACATCTGTCATTGCATGAACTCCATTTATTTTCCCTAAAGCTTCACCTACTTTATTGAGTTGATTTAATTGATGAATTAAAATGGCTATATCAGTTTCACTTAGTAAACCTCTTTTTTGTGCTGTAGATAAAATGCCTACTCCCAAAGGCTTGGTTAAAAAAAGTACATCATTTTGTTTGGCTGTATTGTTTTGTTTGAGATGAGCAATATCTACAAGGCCATTTACTGATAATCCAAAAATAGGTTCAGTAGTATCTACACTATGCCCTCCTGCCAATGGAATACCTGCTTCTAAACACATAGACCTTCCTCCTTCAATGACTTCCTTGGCAATTTCAGGAGCTAGTTTATCAACCGGCCATCCTAAAATAGCCAGCGCCATAATCGGTTTTCCGCCCATTGCATATACATCGCTGATGGCATTTGCTGCAGCAATTCTTCCAAATTGAAATGGATCGTCTACAATCGGCACAAAAAAATCTGTGGTGCTGATCAATGCGGTGCCATTGCCTAAATCGTACACTGCTGCATCGTCTTTGCTGCTATTGCCAACCAATAAATTGGGATAATTGGGTTGCATACTCGAAGAAGCAAGTATGGTCTCTAAAACAGCGGGAGCAATTTTACAACCACAACCAGCACCATGAGATAATTGAGTGAGTTTGATTTCAGACATCATTGTTTATTTCTACGAAAGTATAACCAACTGAGTAGCTTACCCAATCCATTCTACCGAACCATGCGCAAAATGATTTTCAATTCCAGCTTCAACTACCAATTCACCAAATGGGTTAACCGATTTAATCAAGTAATCGCCCACAATATTATTTTTTCTCAATTTCACCATTTGCCCTTTTTTATACAACCGCTCATTGAACAAGGTCAATAAATCATCAAAACCCTGGTTTTTCAATTGATTGAAACGAGTTTCCAAAAACCCACAAAATTGTTTGGCAATCAGCATAGGATCGAGCGTATTGCCAGTGATCTGTTTAATTGAAACCACTTTTTTTGCTATATCAGGAAATTCAGTTTGGTTAACATTTATACCAATTCCAGCTATTGCCCAGGCCCATTTATTGCCTTGTAAATTGTTTTCAATCAGTATTCCTGCTGCCTTTCTGTCACGCCAGTATAAATCATTGGGCCATTTGATGGTTAATTCTTCGATGATATATGCAGATAAACAATCATATCCTGCAAGCGCAACTACCACACTTAATGCAAATTGCTGGTTGATGGAAAGGAAGCTACTATCTAAAACTACAGAAAGCAAGCAGTTCTCGCCTTTATTGGCAAACCAAGATTTACCCATCTGACCCTTTCCTGCTGTTTGTTCCCAGGTAAAAAAAGCAGCCCCGTGAGCAGCCAAATTAGCTTGCACCTTGTCCATGGCATAAATGTTGGTACTGCTTACAGAGGATAATTCTGTAAAGGGATTACCGATGATACTTTTAACAGCTAATCGTGGCAAAGAATTACTATTTTTGGCAAAGTTAAAGAGGCAAAATTAATTAACTAAAATCTCAACATTATTGGAACCACTTTCTGTTCTGAAAACACGCGAAAAAAGCGCCATTACCAGATTAACGCGTAACTCAAAAATTGTTAAAACTATTGTTCAGGCAATACTAGACAAAAAGGGTGAAAAAGTTATCAGCCTCGATTTAAGAAAAATACCCGAAGCTGCTGCTGATTTCTTTATTGTATGTGAAGCTTCTAGTACCACTCAGGTAAAAGCCATTAGTGATTATGTGGAAGATCAGGTAAAAAAATTATGTGGCGAAATGCCCTATAAGCACGAAGGAAAAACCTTGGCTCAGTGGGTATTAATTGATTATGTGAATGTAGTAGTTCATGTAATGCACCCAGAATCAAGAAAATTTTATCAATTAGAAGAAATGTGGAGCGATGCACCTCAACAATTACATGATTTGTAATCAATCTTAAACAATTCATCTACAAAAAGTATTATAACAGTAGCATTAAGCAATTTCAATGGAAAACCCGCAACCGAATAAGATGATACCCGAAAAAGGAGATAGCCCTAAGAAAGGCCCAAAATTCAATATATACTGGATCTACGCAATTATTGCAGTGATATTATTATCAGCACAGTTCATGAAATTCTCACCTGATTTAACCAAAACCAGCGAAAGAGAATTCTTTGATAATATGTTGATTCAAGGCGATGTAGATCGAATGGATATTGTAAAAAATAAAGAACGCATTCGTGTTTACATTAAAACAGAAAGTTTATCCAAAGATTTCTATGTAAAAAAATTCAAGAAGGATTTAAGCAAAGAAAAGTCTAAAGTAAATGGAGTGCCTTTGTTTGAGTTTGAAGTAACAGATATCAAAAGTTTTAAAGAAGAGTTGAAAGATATCTATACAGCAAATCCTACTATAGCAAGAGTTCCCGAAAATCCTATTTCAGATCCTGAATGGTTTGGCCCAGTGTTTAATACCATGCTTTCTTTATTATTTATTGTTGGAGCTTGGGTTTTATTAATGCGCAAAATGGGAGGCGGCGGCCCTGGCGGCGGAGGTGGACCTGGAGGAATTTTCAATATCGGAAAATCTAAAGCTACATTATTTGATAAAGGTGCTAAAGTAAATATTACTTTTTCTGATGTTGCCGGATTAGATGAGGCCAAAGTGGAAGTGATGGAAATTGTTGATTTCCTCAAGAATCCCAAAAAATATACTTCTCTAGGAGGAAAAATTCCTAAGGGGGCATTGTTGGTAGGACCTCCGGGAACTGGAAAAACCTTATTGGCCAAAGCAATGGCTGGTGAAGCTCAAGTTCCATTCTTTAGTTTAAGTGGAAGTGATTTCGTAGAAATGTTTGTAGGTGTTGGAGCAAGTAGAGTAAGAGATTTATTTAAACAAGCGCGCGAAAAAGCACCATGTATTATTTTCATTGATGAGATTGATGCGATAGGTAGAGCAAGAGGAAGAAACGCCATCATGAGTAACGATGAAAGAGAAAATACCTTGAATCAATTATTGGTGGAAATGGATGGATTTGGAGGAGATACTGGTATTATTATTTTAGCTGCAACGAATCGACCGGATGTATTGGATACTGCCTTGTTAAGACCAGGAAGATTTGATCGTCAGATATCTATTGATAAACCAGATGTTAAAGGGAGAGAAGCAATTTTAAAAGTTCACTTACAACCGATCAAAGTATCTGAAACTTTGGATCTACATAAATTGGCTGAACAGACCCCTGGTTTTGCAGGAGCCGATATTGCCAACGTATGTAATGAAGCTGCATTGATTGCTGCACGTAAAGGAAAAGAAGCAGTTGATATGAGTGATTTCCAGGACGCTATTGATCGTGTGATTGGTGGTTTGGAAAAGAAAAATAAAATCATCGCGCCGCATGAAAAGGCAATCATTGCTTATCATGAAGCTGGACATGCTGTTTGTGGATGGTTTTTAGAACATGCATATCCTTTATTAAAAGTAACCATTGTTCCAAGAGGTACGGCAGCATTAGGTTACGCTCAGTATACTCCTACAGAACAATATTTATATAATACCGATCAGTTAATGGATCAAATTTGTATGACATTAGGTGGAAGAGCTGCAGAAGAGATTTTCTTCGGAAAAATCTCTACTGGTGCTTCCAATGATCTGCAACAAATTACACGTATTGCCTACAGCATGGTTACGGCATATGGTATGAATAAAAAAGTTGGTAACGTAAGTTTTTATGATCCTACTCAAGAAAATACATTTACCAAACCTTATTCTGAAGAAACAGGGAAAATTATTGATGAAGAAGTAAGAGGAATTATTGATAATGCTTATCAAATCACTTTGGATTTATTAACTTCCAAAAAGCACGAAGTTGAAGTGTTGGCAAAAGAATTACTTGATAAAGAAGTATTGCATAAATCTGATGTTGAAATTTTAATTGGCAAACGTCCTTTTGAAGAGAAAAAATTATTAGAGATAGAACCAGATTCAATTGTTGTGCCGGGTGCTGAAATAAATGATACTCCAAAAGAAGGAAATATCACTAATGATGAAACGCCAGTAAATTAATAATGTCAGAAGCAAGATCAAATATTTTAAAAAAAGTAAAACAGGCACTTGTCCATAAAGTGCCTGTTCCCTTTTCAGCCAATCAAGCCACTATTAATAGTGTAGTTCAACCTTCTCAACAAGAGTTGGAACTAGAATTTGCAGCTAATTTTAGTGGATTGCAAGGACGATTCTCTTATTGTGCCAATCAATCGGAATTGGTTGCTCAATTAAAAATATTGTTTGAAACCAGGGGATGGAAAAATATTTATTGCAGAGAAGATGATATAAAATCCAATATAGCAAAACAAGGCTTCTCTATCACTTATTTTGATGATTTAGCTCATTGTGATGCTGCGATTACCGGATGCGAATACTTAGTAGCAAGAACCGGAAGTCTATTGTTGAGCAGTACTCAACAGAGTGGAAGAACAGTAAGTGTTTACGCCCCAGTTCATATTTGTATAGCTAGTACCAAACAGTTGGTTTACGATATCGATGATTCCTTAATGCAGTTAAGAAATAAGTATTCTGCCAATTTCCCTAGCATGGTTAGCTTGGCTTCTGGACCTAGTAGAACAGCAGACATTGAAAAAACATTGGTAGTGGGTGTACATGGTCCAAAAGAAGTTTTTTGTTTTCTCATAGATGAATGATAAATTCAATGTATGGAATCAGCAATTCATCATTTATTTGTTTATAGTTCACTTAGAAGCGGATTTCATCATCCTGCTTATAGTTATATAAGTAAATATTTTTTCTTAGTGTCGGAGTGCACTGCAAAAGGAAAATTATTTGAGCAAGATGCATTGGTTGTTGGGGTGCCAACAGAAGATAATTTTTTTGTAAAAGGTGAATTATACCATATCAAAGAACCTGCAGAACTTTCTTGGGCAATGGCACAACTAGATGATTACGAAGGTGTGCAAATAGATGAGGATGGAAACGCTCCAAAATATCAACGCGCATTAACAACTGTTTATCTCGATGGCAAAACCACTGATGCATGGGTATATTGGTTCAATCAACCTATTACATCTGGAAAATTTATTGAGAGCGGTGATATCTTGGCATATCTGCAACAAAAGAAATAATTAAGCATGGTAGCTTCTCCTGACAAAAAAATATATTTTCTTTCCGATTTTCATTTGGGGGCACCTGATGCAGCAAATAGTTTAATTAGAGAGAAAAAAATAATTGAATTTTTAGATCAGATAAAAGATACAGCAGCAGCCATTTTTATAGTTGGAGACATGTTCGATTTCTGGTATGAATATAAACAAGTCATTCCAAAAGGATATGTGCGCTTGTTAGGTAAATTAGCATCAATTACCGATGCTGGAATTCCTATACAATTCTTTATTGGTAATCACGATATGTGGATGAGTGGTTATTTCGAAAAGGAATTGAATATTCCTGTTTACCATGAACCTAAAATATTTACCTGGAACAATAAACGATTTTATATAGGTCATGGAGATGGATTGGGCCCCGGCGATCATGGATATAAATTCATTAAAAAGGTATTTAGAAATCCTGTTTGTAAATGGCTATTCGGTTGGTTGCATCCAGATCTGGGTATCGGGCTAGCCAACTATTTCAGCAGAAAAAGCAGAGAAAAAACCGGAACAGCAAACGAGCTTTTTTTAGGAGAAGAGAGTGAGTGGCTGATTGTTTATTCAAAAGAGTTGATTCAAAAAGAACATTTTGATTATTTAATTTTTGGCCATCGTCATTATCCGATTGATTTTAAATTATCCGAAACAAGTAGGTATATAAATTTAGGTGATTGGATCAGTAATTTTACATACGCAGAGTTTGATGGAACTGAGCTTAAACTTTGCAAATACCATTAATGGAAAGTAGTTTTCTATGGAATCATTTTTACATAAAATTATTTTAGACAATACCGTTGAAAGCTATCTCTATGTGTTTGGTGTAATTGCATTGACTTTTATTCTAAAAAGAATAGTTTCGAAGTATTTAGCCAAATTGTTATTTAAGCTAGTTGGAAAAGCCGGAAAAAAAATTGCACGTGAATCTTTTCTAAGCCTGGTTTTACAGCCTTTGGATTTATTTTTGATTTTACTCATTGCGTTGATCGCTTTTGATAAGTTACATTTTCCTCAAGTTCTTGATTTTAAGATACACAGGGTAGGTTTTAGACAAATAATTGATGCGATTGCAGATGGAGTGTTGATAGTAGCTTTTATTTGGCTTTGTTTGCGAATCATCGATTTTATTGCCTTGATATTGGAGGAGAAAGCCAATTTAACAACTGATCAAACCGATAATCAACTTATCATATTCTTTAAAGATTTCTTTAAGGCAATTCTGGTGATAATTGGGGTATTGCTCATTCTTAGATTTTCTTTTAACAAGAATATTGGCAATCTGCTCACTGGCTTAAGTATAGTAGGAGCTGCTATTGCATTGGCAACTAGAGAAAGTATGGAGAATTTGATTGCGTCGTTTATCATTTTCTTTGACAAACCATTTGTAACAGGCGATTTGGTAAAAGTAAATTCCTTTACGGGTACAATCGAAAAAATAGGTTTAAGAAGTACAAGAATCCGCACACAAGAAAAAACGTATATATCTGTTCCCAATAAACAAATGGTAGATACTATTGTAGACAATATCTCTTTGCGTACAGAACGTAAAGCTGATATCAAACTAGAAATAGATTTAGGAGCAAGTGTGCAACAATTAGCAGCTTTAATTAAAGCAATTGAGCAAATAGTGGCGCCTCCGTTTTCAACTCAATGCTTAGTCAATTTGGTTGACACAGGTAAAAATGCGCATGTAATTAGTATAGAATATTATTCATCCATTGATCAAACCATCGAAACCTTTTTAAATGAGCGGCAGGCCGTTTTATTAAAAATTGTTGAATGGATGGAAGTCAATCAACTTAGGATGGCTGCGGCTAATACGGATGTGACGGTTCGCAGTTATTAGTTATTGTGGCGAGATTTTTAGTTCTTGTTATCCAATGAAGATTTTAACTCCAATAAAAAACCCTTGAAGCTGGTTAAAACCTGCACCAATTGTGTTTCTGTATCAATCTTCCCCTTATTATTTTTCAAATAACTTTTTGCGCCTTCTATAGAAAATTTACGCTGGCGCAGTAAAAAATAAATCAATTCTAAATTTTTTATATCCTCTGCTCTGAAAAGACGGTCACCTTTTCGGGTTTTTCTGGGCTGTAAAATATCAAATTCATTTTCCCAATATCTTAGTAAAGAGGTATTTACTTTAAACCAAGAAGCCACTTCGCTGATTGAATAATATAATTTCTTTTGAAGTGTTTCATCATCTGGCACATCAATTAAATCTACTGTTGCATTGATTTCCTTGAATGATTTTCTACCTCTTTTACTTTCAGGTTTTATGGTTTCTTTAGGAGATGGAGCAGCTTTTATTTTTACAATAATCTGTTCGTTTGAATATACAACTTCGGGAATAGTAGCAGCATCTCTATTGGTATTATTATGAACAATAGGTGCGGAATTAGCAGTCTTAGCTGGCTCTACAATAGTACTTGGAGAACTAGGGTTGTTTTTTACTGGCTGTTTGGATTTTTTTGCTGGTGTGGGATTTTCCATAGGCATCCCAAAAAGATCCAATTGTTGTATTAATTTTGCCATATATTAAAATTAGCACGATTTTGTTGTCGGTGCACCTAAAAATAGCTCGAGTGGATAAGATGTAAGTATCTTGCCCATTCAAACATTATGAAATCAATTCAATCTATAGTTGTTTGTGGTGCTGGAACCATGGGAAGCGGAATAGCACAGGTGGCTATCCAGGCGGGCTTGAAAACCATTCAATTCGATTTGAATGAATCTGCATTGGCAAAAAGTAAGGAAACGATTCAGGCGCAAATAAAACGATTGGTGGAGAAAGGCAAATTATCCGAAGACCAAAAAGCGCAAATGTTGGGCTTACTGCATTTTACTTCATCTATACAAGATTGCAAGGCAGATCTTATTATTGAAGCAATCATTGAAAAAATAGAAGTCAAAATTGAATTGTTTAAACAATTGGCTGCAATTAATGGCCCGTCTACTATTTTAGCCACCAATACTTCGTCTATAAGTATTGATGCAATTGCTGATGGATTAGTTGAACCATCTATGTTAGTAGGGATGCATTTTTTTAATCCTGCTCCTATAATGAAATTAGTAGAAGTGATAGCTGGCAAGCATAGTTCTCCTGAAGCAATTGAATTACTGATGAATTTGACAAAAACTATGGGGAAGGTACCTGTACTTTGTACTGATTCACCTGGCTTTATAGTAAATAGGGTTGCCCGTCATTATTATCTTGAAGCTATGGAAATGGTGAGTAATGGATTAATTGACATTGAATCAGTGGATTCAATGATGGAAGCTGCAGGATTTAAAATGGGTCCATTTAAATTAATGGACTTAATTGGTATGGATATTAATTTTAGTGTAAGTAATATAGTTTGGGAAGCTTTGGGTAAGCCCCCAAGATTAACACCATCCCCGTTGCAAAGAGAAAAAGTTGCAAATGGAGAGTTAGGAAAGAAAACCGGCAAAGGTTTTTATAGCTATTAAATAAAAATAGTTAGAGGGTGATGGTTACTTCATTATCCCAATTACCCCTTACAGTAAATACTTTTGAAATAAGCTTTACAATTTCTGGTTGTTTGTTGATTTTTCCGAAAGAGCCAGTATCCCAAATACCATTTTGATTGGTATCGTATAAAATTCTTAAATCATATGTTCCGGGCTTATATAGTTTTCGGTTTATTTCAAAAGAATTAAGTGGAATAGACTCTACTATATTATCTGATTGTACTACTTGTAAAACAGGATGTTTAGCTAAATTCAAATTAACGAACCTTAATTTTATACTTCCGTAATCAGCTTCTTTCTTGGTAATAAATCGTATGGTATCTGTTTTTGGCAAAGAAATACCCCCGGTATCTTTAATGGCATCTTTTGCAATGACAATTCTAAATGAAGTCAATTCTTTCCAAGGATAAATAAAACTAATTTTGGTTTTGCTCGTGTCTAATTCTATTCGATAACCTTTTATTGGCTGGTAATTACTATCACAGAATGCAATTTTACTCGAATCAACTGATTGCAATTTTCTGTTGAAACTTAAATTTAAGTTGCTTAATAGATCTTGTTGGCCAGCATCAAAATCAGCACCATATTTTAATCTTTTGTCTTCTTTGGGATTTTTGGTGCTGTTTTCTACTGTCCTTGTATTTTTTTCTACTCTTTTAAAAGCTTCAAAAGCATATAAAGTATCATAGGGTGTGTTGTTGCTGATCACCAGATTTTCCGATTTGTAGGCAAACATTTTTGTGCTATCGTCATATTTTTTCGAATAATCATTGGGTAATACATAGACCCTGAAAGTACCAGCTGATAAATTGGAGAAACTAAACTCACCCTTCCCGTTGATTTTTGTATAATAGCGAGGTCTCTCTTTTACAATGGCAGAATCATTCAAGTTATTGTGTAATATCACAATGAGTGTAGTGTCAATTTTACCTTTTTCAGCTAAGAAGACTTTTCCTTTATAAGAGAAGTCATCAATGGTTTTTCCGGTTGAAAATACATATGCAAAGTTTCTTAAAATATTTCCTTCATTCACATCCCTAATGGCTTCTCCAAAATGAAGTGAATAAGTAGTAATCTAATGAATCTTTTAATTTTATAGTAACCGACCTTAATTTGTAATCAATGATTGGATTGTTTTTAATAGTCGGAGATACAATTAAGTTTTCATTTACGTTTTGAAGGGTTATATATTCATTAAAATTGAGTGTGATCAATTTTGGATTTGTATTAACCGCTGAATCTTTTGGTAAAGCAGATAAGAGCATGGGCGGCAAACTGTCTCTCGCTCCTCCGCTTGGTGGAATGATATTTGCACAAGAGCTCATA
>REAV01000178.1 GCA_004294465.1 Sphingobacteriia bacterium
TTTGAAGTGCAAATTCAAGATTCTGTATATATTGATACAATTGCCAAGCAGGCGGTGATACGTCAAAGTCCGGAAGCCGATGCAATGGTTAAAACAGGGAGAACTATTTATTTAACTGTGAATCGGGTAATTCCTCCACAAGTTGAAATGCCCAATCTAGCTGGATTCTCCATTAGAAGTGCAGAAATGTATTTACAAAGTATTGGATTAAAATTGGGCTATACTACTTATCAGCCAGATATTGCCAGAAATGCTGTTTTACAACAATTGTATAATGATGCACCTATAAAACCAGGGACTAAAATTCCTATAGGATCTGTGATTAGTTTTGTGTTGGGCAGTGGAGTAGGAACTGGAGAAACGGATGTGCCAGATTTAATTGGAAAAACATTGAATGATGTAAGAGGTCTATTGTCATCAATGAGTGTAAATATTGGATCCATCATTGCAGTTGGAACTATTAAAGATTCAAGCGCAGCATTTATCATCAAACAAAGTCCAGATTTATTTTCTGGTGCAATAGGTCCAAATGGAGAGAAATTAACGAATAAGATCAGACAGGGTCAAATGATCGATTTGTATATTAGCGATGAAGCACCTGTTAAAGACACTACAAAATTAATCACCATACAACAATAATCATATGCAAACCATTACAGTGGAAGAACTGAATGCAAAAATTCAATCTGGAGAAAAAATTAATTTAGTGGATGTGAGAGAGCCACATGAACACGCTGAATTCAATATTGGTGGACTACTTCATCCACTGGGAAAAATACAAACCATGCAATTGGATGAAATAGAGGATATGAAAGATCAACCGATTTATGTGTATTGCAGAAGTGGTAATAGGAGTGGGCAAGCCTGTTTAATTCTAGAAACAGCAGGATTCACAAATACTATCAATGTAGTTGGGGGTATGCTGGCATGGCAAGAAAAAATTGCTAAATAAAAGAAATAAAAATTAACAAAAATTTGAAGGGCCGGAAAAATTTCCGGCTTTTTTTGGTAATATATTCATTGTTTAATCGACTCATTCCTAAAATCCTTTATTAATGAATAGAAAATTACTCATTGCCTGTTTATTGTTTATTTCTTATAGCGCAAGAACAGCTAATGTTAGTGGTACAATTCGCTCTGCGAATGATCAAAAGCCGCTCGCTTTTTCATCAATATTGATTAAAGGAACTACCAAAGGTGTTTCTGCTAATAAGAATGGATTCTATACGATTAATCTAGATCAAGGGGAATATACTTTGGTTTGTCAATTTGTGGGATATGCTACAGAAGAAAAGAAAATTCAAGTAACCAACTCTAATATGGTTGTTGATTTTGATTTAATGACCAGGCAATATAACTTGAAAGATGTAGTGGTAAAGTCGGGAGGAGAAGACCCCGCCTATTCAATCATTAGAAAAGCAATTGCAAGTAGAGAAGAACACTTGCGAGAAATAAAACAATTTAGTTGCGATGTATATATTAAAGGTCAATTGCAATTACGCAATTATCCAAAATCTTTTTTTGGCCAAAAAGTAGATTTTGAAGATGGAGATACCAGTAAACGTAAAATGTTATTTCTTTCTGAAACCATTGCGAAGTATTCGGTAGAAGAGCCTAATAAAAGAAAAATTGAAGTGATCTCTACTAAAGTAAGCGGGAGGAGTGACGGCTTTGGATTTAGTAGTCCTCAAATCATTTCATTTTATGAGAACACCATATCTGTTGGAAGGAGCTTAAACCCTCGTGGTTTTATTTCTCCAATAGCCAATAATGCTTTGAATTATTACAAGTATAAATTCGAAGGAACTTTTTTTGAATTTGGAAAAGAAGTGAGTAGAATCAAAGTAATTCCGAAGCGCCCTTATGAGCCACTGTTCACAGGGTATATCAATGTAAGTGAAAATGACTGGCGAATTCAAAGTGTAGATTTGAAATTGCTAAAAGAGCAACAAATGCAGCTTTTAGATACATTGGTGATACAGCAGAATTATGTTCCTGCAGGAAAATATTGGGTCATTAAGAATCAGGTGATTTATCCTTCTGGTAAGTTTTTCGGGTTTGATTTTTTTGGAAATTTCTTACAAGTGTATGATCAGTTTAATTTAGAGCCAGCATTTAAATCAAAATATTTTGATAATACAATTTTAAAATTCTATGATAGCTCCAATAAAAAAACGGCTGCTTATTGGGACAGTATCAGGCCACTTCCTTTGTTGGTAGAAGAAGCCAGAGACTATCAAAAAAAGGATAGTTTAGAACAAGTAAGAAAAGACCCTAAGTATTTGGATTCACTGGATAAGAAGAACAATAAGATTACATTGGTTGGGTTGTTGCTTACAGGTCAGTCATTTGGAAAACAAAAAAACAAAACCAATATCAATTTCGATCCAATTATTCAATCATTGAATTACAATACTGTAGAAGGTGGAGTAGTTCAATTTAGCCCATCTTTCAGTAAAAGTTATGAGGGTAGAAAATCCATTTCAATAACTCCCACTTTTAGGTACGGATTTGCGAATGGACATTTTAATCCAAGTCTAGCATTCAATTATAATTTTGGAAAAAAATACATACAATCCTTCAATGTATCTGGAGGAAGAAAAGTGTTCCAGTATAACAATGCCGAACCAATTGGAGAGCGAAATAACACCTTATATACATTAATTGCCGAGTACAATTATTTTAAAATCTATGAAGCTGATTTTTTACGATTAGCTTATTCTCAAGGAGTTGGAAGTGGTGTGAATCTAAGTGCCAGTTTTCAATTTCAAAATCGCTATGCTTTGGATAATTTGGCAGATATGACCACTTGGTCTGATAAGCCCGACCGACAGTTCACTCCCAATTATCCTACAGAACTTACCAATAATAGAATGATCAATCATCAGGCTGCGATATTAACTATTGGAATGAGTTGGAGGCCTGGTACTAAGTATGTGGAATTTCCAGATCGAAAAGTAAGCTTAGGTTCGAGATATCCAACCATAAATGCAAGTATTACACAGGGTATAAACGGGTTATTTGGTAGCGATGTAGATTATACTCGTTGGAGAGTAAGCGTTAATGATGAATTGAATCTAAAGCTTTTTGGTAGATTTAACTATAACCTTGTTGTTGGCGGATTTTTGAATGCAAACAAAACATTCATTCCCGACTTTCAACATTTCTTAGGTAACCAAACTGCATTTTCATCCAACTTTTTAAATAGTTTTCAATTGGCTGGTTATTACAGATACAGCAACACAGCTTCATTTAATGCTGCAGTTCATATTGAACATCACTTAAATGGATTCATTAGCAATAAGATTCCTGGGTTTAAAAAACTCAATTGGTTTTTTGTTACCGGTGCCAACGGACTATATCTGAATAATGGAACCAATTATATTGAATATTTTATTGGGTTAGAAAATATTTTTAAGGTTTTGAGACTAGATTTTGTGCAAGGGTTTGAGCAAACTGGTTTAAAGCCAAGTGCTTTTAGATTTTCGCTTCCTTTATTCCGATAATTGTTAGCTTTGTGATAGATTTTGGCTGCCCTGCAAGCGGCTCCTTTTTTAAATCGGAACATAGTTCATGCTATGTCTAAAATTGTACATGATGGCTCTATTACACAATCGCGTCTCCAATAAGGAGTTGAAAGATCGTTTGATGAATGAATCTTTCAAAAGAACTACTATAAGTTTTTATAGATACCTGCCTATTGAAAATCCGCAACATTTTCGAGATGATCTGTATAAATTGTTCAATGCTATACAAGTGTTTGGCAGAATTTATATTGCCAAGGAAGGGATTAACGCACAATTGAGTGTGCCTGAACATCATTTAGCTGAGTTTAAAAATATTTTGCATAATTACAAAGGGTTAGAAGACCTCCGATTAAATGTTGCAGTGGAAGATCCTAATGGTTTGAATGATGAATTCAAACAAGGGAAAAGCTTTTGGGTATTGAAAATAAAAGTGCGTGATAAAATTGTTGCTGATGGAATTGAAGACCCTGATTTCTCCATGGACAAAAAAGGCAAGTACCTCAATGCCGCTCAAATGAATGAAATGTTGAATGATGCCAATACGATTGTGGTTGATATGCGTAACCATTATGAATTTGAAGTAGGGCATTTTGAAAATGCAATAGAAATTCCTTCTGATACTTTTAGGGATCAATTGCCTATGGCCATTGATATGCTTAAAGGAAAGGAAGACAAAAATATCATCATGTATTGCACTGGTGGAATACGATGTGAAAAAGCAAGTGCCTATATGTTGCATCAGGGTTTCGAAAATGTATATCATCTAGAAGGAGGAATTATTCATTATTCAAAAGAAATTAAAGAACAACATTTGCCGGCTAAATTTATTGGAAAGAATTTTGTTTTCGACGATCGATTAGGAGAGCGAATTACAGAAGATATAATTGCACTTTGTCATCAATGTGGAAAGCCTTGCGACACTCATACCAATTGTAAAAATGATGGTTGCCATTTGTTGTTTATTCAGTGCGCTGATTGTGCCACACAATTCAATGGATGTTGCAGTATTGAATGTGTGGAAACCATTCATTTGCCAAAAGAAAGGCAGGAAGCCATTCGAAAAGGAATTGATAAAGGACAAAATATTTTTAATAAGAGCAGTGCTCGACTCCGGCCTAAATTGCCAGATTTGTTAAAGACGGGAGATCGTTCAACTAGCTGATATGGCTATTAATGGATTTAACGCAGTAATAATTTTCTCTTGAGTTGCTTCTTCCGTTAATGATTCAGGAATAAATTTTTGTCCTATCACTTTTTCATACAATTCTATATAACGTTGGCTGATGGTATTCACCCATTCATCCGACATTACAGGAACGGTTTGATTTTCTTTTCCCATAAAATTATTTGCAATGAGCCACTCTCTCACAAATTCCTTGCTTAGCTGTTTTTGTCGTTCACCATTTTTTTGTCTTTCTTCAAATCCATCAGCATAAAAATACCTTGATGAATCTGGAGTGTGAATTTCATCCATCAAATAAATGGTGTCTCCGATCTTACCAAATTCATATTTGGTATCTGCCAAAATCAGTCCTTGTTTTGCTGCAATCAATTTACCTCTTTCAAATAATTGTAAAGCATATTTTTCCAGTTGATTCCATTCTTCTAAACTGGCTAATCCTTGTTCAATAATTTCTGCTTTTGAAATATCTTCATCATGCCCTTCTGCCGCTTTTGTGGAAGGGGTAACAATAGGAGTAGGAAAAAAATCATTTTCTTTTAATCCATCCACCATAGTAGCACCACAAATTGTTCTGGCTCCAGATTGATAAGTTCTCCATGCATGCCCTACCAAATTACCCCGTACTACCATTTCTATTTTGAAAGGTTGGCATTTCTGGCCGATCGATACATTAGGAGCAGGGTTGGATATTAGCCAATTTGGGCAGATATCGGCTGTTTTATGTAACATATAAGCAGCTATCTGATTCAATACTTGTCCTTTAAATGGGATAGTTCTTGGAAGAATTACATCAAAAGCTGAAATTCTGTCGCTGGCAATCATCACCAGCCAGTTTTCTTGAATGAAGTAAACATCTCGAACTTTTCCTTTGTAAAAACCGGTTTGCTGGGGAAGTAAATGGTTTGCCATCCTGCAATATTAATTCGAGAAAACAGTTTTTAAGGCTCAGTTTGGGTATTTTTCTCCACAAAATGAACCGAAAATATTCAAAATTAAATTTTTACAAGTACTTAACATATACTAATTTGCTTAATATTTCAAACAAAAATTGCCAATATGAGAAGATTACTAGCCCATTTAGGTATGGTGTTGTTTGCAACGGCTCTGAGTATAACAGCTTTTGCGCAACAGTCTACAACAGTTTCAGGAACTATAAAAAACGGTAAATCAAAAGAACTGTTATCTGCAGTAGCCGTTTCAGTAAAAGGAGGAACTGCTGGAACTTATACCGACGACAAGGGTAATTTCAAGTTTTCAACTACTCAAAAACTACCATTTACATTAGTAATTTCTTCAGTTGGATATGCATCCAAAGAAGTGTCAGTTAAGAGCAACAATGAAAATATTTCAGTTGATTTGGATGCCTCTTTCACTTTAGGTGATGAGATTGTTGTATCTGCATCAAGAGTGCCAGAAAGAATCTTAGAATCTCCTGTTTCTATTGAGCGATTGAGTGCTTCTGCAATTCGCAATGCACCTTCTGCAAACTATTATGATTTGATCGCTAGTTTAAAAGGAGTAGACGTTGTTTCTGCGAGCTTAACTTTTACCAGCGTTGGTACTCGTGGATTTAACAGCAGTGGTAATACCCGTTTAAACCAGATTGTTGATGGAATGGATAACCAAGCACCAGGTCTTAACTTTTCAGTAGGTAATATCACTGGAGTTACAGAATTGGATGTAGACAATATAGAATTGCTTCAAGGAGCTTCTTCTGCTTTGTATGGCCCAGGTGGTACCAATGGTACTTTAATTATCAATAGTAAGAGTCCTTTCAAAAACCAAGGATTAAGTTTTCAAATTAAGCAAGGTGTGAATCATATAGATAGCTATCAGCGTCCTCGTTCTGCTTATTATGACTGGAGCGTGCGTTGGGCTAAAAAAATCAATGATAAATTTGCTTACAAGATCAATGCTCAGTTTGTACAAGCTCAAGACTGGACTGCCAATAATCAAAGTAACTATTTAAGAAATCCACTTTCAGCTAATCCAAATGGAGAAGTGAAAAATGGTTGGAGAGAAATTGATCCCAATTATGATGGGGTTAATGTGTATGGTGATGAAACAAGTGCAGATTTAAGCGGAGCATTTAGAGGTGTTATTGCCACTAATCCTGTTTTAGGTGTTATTAATTTGCCTGGTTTTGGGCCTTTTTTAATTCCTTCTGCAGGGGTATTGGGTGTTTATGCCAATCAACCAACATTTGTTTCTAGAACTGGATATAACGAAAACCAAGTGGTAGATCCAACTACATTAAATTTCAAGTTTAATGCTGCATTGCACTATAAAATCAATGATAAAGTTGAAGCCATTTTAGCTGGAAACTGGGGTACCGGTACTACCGTTTATACTGGTGTAGATCGTTATTCAATCAAGGATTTTACTTTAGGTCAATATAAAGCTGAATTGAAGGCTAAAAACTGGTATGTAAGAGCTTACACAACTCGTGAAAACTCAGGTAGCTCTTATGCTACTGTTACAACAACTCGTTTATTTAATGAAGCATGGAAACCAAGTGTTACTCAATGGTTTCCTCAATATGTAGGAGCTGTTGTGAGCAGTGCAGCTGGAATCTATGGTCAAGCTCTTGGAGCGGCTTATGGCGCAGGTTTAGCTGCTGGTTTAACTCCGGCCCAGGCTGTTGCTGCTGCTCAAACTGCAGGAACACTCGCTGTTGGAAACAATAATGGGATTCCACACAATGTTGCTCGCGGTGTTGCAGATCAAGGAAGACCTACTACCAATATCTTAAATAATCCTTTATTCCAAAATGTTGCAGGATTGCCAATCTCATCTGGTGGAGGTTTATTTGTTGACAGAACTAAATTATTAGCAATTGAAGGCCAGTACAATTTAACTGAAGCTTTGGGATTAGCTAAACACGGTACAGATATCTTGGTTGGTGGTAACTGGCGTCAATTCCAGTTGAATTCTAATGGTACCATTTTTGCTGATACAGCTGGTCCTATTAAAATCAATGAAACAGGCGCTTACTTACAAATCTCTCAGAAATTCCTAGGAGATCGTTTAAAAATAACTGCTTCTGGCCGTTACGATAAAAACACCAATTTTGCAGGTCGCTTTACTCCAAGAGTTTCAGCGGTAGTTAAATTGGCTCAAGACCATAATCTTCGTTTTTCTTATCAAACAGCTTATCGTTTCCCAACTACACAGAATCAGTGGATTAACTTAAACACCAGTAATGGTCGTTTAATGGGAGGTTTACCTCAATTAAGAGATTTCTATAATTTCTCTGGAAATCCAGCTTACACAGTACCTAGTGTGCAAGCATTTGGAGCTAGTGCATTGGCAGGTGCTCCAAACCCTGCATTATTGCAAGTACAACAGTTTGGTGAATTAAAGCCTGAATCTACCACTTCATTTGAAGTTGGTTACAAAGGATTAATTGCTAAAAAATTATTGATCGATATTTATGCATACCAAGCTAAATACGAAAATTTCTTAAGTGGTGTGAATGTACTTCAGCAAAGAGCAGGAATACCAAGTAGCCCTTTCAACTTACTGAATGGTGCAACAAGAAACGCTTATAGCATTACTGTAAATGCTCCTGGTTCGGTTAATGTAAATGGTTGGGGCGCTTCTGCTGAGTACTTATTACCTAAGAACTTCTCTGTTAACGCTAACGTTTACTCAGATGTTATTGGTGATTTACCAGCTGGATTTGTTTCTTTTTTCAATACACCTAAATTGCGTTTTAATGGCGGATTTGCCAACAGCGGTTTTGGTAAAGACAATCGTTTCGGATTTAATGTGTTGTACAGATGGGTAGATTCATTCTTATATGAAGGAACTTTTGCTTCTGGTCAGGTGCCTTCATACTCAACTGTAGATGCTCAG
This sequence comes from Sphingobacteriia bacterium, assembly GCA_004294465.1. GTDB lineage: Bacteria > Bacteroidota > Bacteroidia > Chitinophagales > Chitinophagaceae > Sediminibacterium. The sequence goes on from REAV01000178.1 coordinate 8,569, forward strand.
GTTAACTACAAATTCCCTAAAACCAAATCTATCTTGAAAATTGGCGGTACCAATATTTTAAACAAGTATTACTACAATGGATTTGGCAATGCACAAATCGGTGGATTATACTATGTGAGCTTTGGCTGGAATGTATTTTAGTATATAGAAGGATAAGTAAGTATATAAATCCCTTTCTGATTTTTCAGGAAGGGATTTTTTCGTTTTATATGTTAATATGGGCTATTTTTGTGCTCATTTTAAAAAAAGACCAACTATGCGTTCAATAGCTTTTAGAGAAGCCCTTCGTGAGGCAATGAGTGAAGAGATGAGAAGAGATGATCGAGTTTTTTTGATGGGCGAAGAAGTGGCAGAATATAATGGTGCTTATAAAGTTAGCCAGGGTATGTTGGCTGAATTTGGAGAGAAAAGAGTAATTGACACGCCTATTGCTGAGTTAGGATTCACAGCAGTTGCAGTAGGTGCAGCTCAAAGTGGATTGCGCCCAATAGTAGAGTTTATGACTTGGAATTTTGCAGTTTTGGCAATGGATCAAATATTAAATACTGCTTCGAAGATGTTGGCGATGAGCGGAGGTCAAATTAGTTGCCCGATCGTATTTAGAGGACCCAATGGAAGTGCGGGTCAATTGGGTGCTCAACACTCAACAGCATTTGAAAGTTATTATGCCAATATTCCAGGATTAAAAGTGGTTTCTCCCTCTAATGGATATGATGCAAAGGGTTTGATGAAACAAGCAATACGTTATGAACAAGATCCGGTTATGTTCATGGAAAGTGAAGTGATGTATGGTGATAAGTCTGAAGTGCCTGAAGAAGAGTATTATATTCCATTAGGTAAAGCGGATGTGAAGAAACAAGGTAGAGATGTTACGATTGTTTCTTATAACAAAATGATGAAAGTAGCATTAGGTGCTGCTGCAGAACTAGAAAAAGAAGGCATCAGTGCAGAAGTAATCGATTTAAGAACAATCCGACCTTTGGATTGGATGACAATATTGGAAAGTATTAAGAAGACCAATCGTTTGGTGATTGTAGAAGAACAATGGCCTTTTGCATCTGTTTCATCAGAAATTACTTACCGTATACAGAAGGAAGGTTTTGATTATTTAGATGCCCCAATTCGCCGAATTACAAGTGCGGATGCTCCAATGCACTATGCTCCTAATTTAACTGCATTAGCTATGCCTGATGTGAGTAGAACAGTTAAGCTGGTGAAAGAAGTGATGTACACGAAAAAATAACTGTGTTTAAAAATTGCGTATTCATTTTTTATTGCTGTATTCTTCATCAATCAGCAAATGCGCAAGCTAAAAACACCAGTCTGCAAAATGATTCAGTATTAAAAGAAGTCATTGTAACTGCTTTTAATATTGGAAAACGCTGGAAAGAAGTTCCTGCTTCCATTGCAACAGTGTCTTCAAAGGAAATGTCCATTTATGCTCCAACATCTTTTGTTCCTGTGTTGAATAGTTTGCCAGGAATAAGAATGGAAGAGCGTTCACCTGGCAGTTATCGATTGTCGGTAAGAGGGAGCTCATTGCGTTCTCCGTTTGGTGTTAGAAATATCAAAGTCTATTGGAATGAAATTCCGCTTACTGATGCCACTGGAAATACCTACATTAACTTAATAGACCTGCAATCGGTTAATCAGATTGAAGTTGCCAAAGGACCTGCATCCAGTATGTATGGAGCAGGAACAGGCGGAGCCATTTTATTGAATAAAATAATACCATTCTCAGATTCTTCTCGCCAAAGTTTTAATCTTGGTTTAACAGTTGGTTCATATGGACTTAATCAACAAGTGGGAGAGTGGTTATACAATAAGCCCAATTTTAGCTCTTCACTCCAGGTGAATCGAATGAGCTCGAATGGTTATAGGGAACAATCTTTTTTGCAAAAAAATGGATTGGTCTGGCAAACAAATATTCGTTCTGGCAAAGGCATTTTTACCACTTTATTTTTTATAACTGATTTGAATTATGGAACCCCTGGTGGGATCACGCTTTCGCAAATGCAATTGAATCCACAATTATCCAGACAAGCTACAGCCACTTTACCTGGCGCTGTTCAACAAAAAACAGCAGTTTATAATCAAACTATTTTTGGAGCAATTTCTCACAAATACCAATTCAACGAACGCAATACTTTCAAATGGTTTGTTTCATTAAATAGAACATCTTTTGAAAATCCATTTATTACCAACTACGAAAAAAGGAATGAAACAAATATCAATATTGGATTGCAACATATTTATTTGCCATTCAGTAAAAATAAAAATATCCAATGGGTCAATGGGTTTGAGTTATTAATGAATGAATCGGTTATCAATAATTATTTGAATAATGCAGGGGTTCAAGGCTCGGTGATATCGAAAGATTTTATTTATAGTAAACAACAATTTTTATTTTCTCAAATAAAAATGACCATTGCAAATAGGCTGATCATTGCTGCAGGATTCAGTATGAATACTCAGTTGTATGATTATTCACGTTTAACAGATCCAGTGCCCAATTTTGCAACACGAAAAATCAATGCGCCTTTTGTTCCAAGATTTTCATTTTCGTTTGCAGTCCATAAAAACATGTTCTTATATGGTGTTGTTGCAAAAGGGTTTTCGTCTCCTAGTTTAGCAGAGGTCCGCCCATCTGATGGAAATTTTTATCCATTCCTGGAAGCAGAGAAAGGCTGGAATATAGAAGCTGGAATAAAAGGAACTTTCTTTAAGAATAAGTTATTGTTTGATCTTTCTGTTTACCAATTCAAGCTAAATAATGCCATTGTAAGAAGAAATGATTTGGCTGGCGCAGAGTATTTTGTGAATGCAGGCTCTGCATTGCAAGAGGGAATTGAATTGTTAATTAAGGGCAATATATATAATCAGGAATCGGGGTGGGTAGAAAAAATATTCATTAATGGGGCGCTTAGTTATCAACCATATCGATTTCTTGAATATCAACAAGGAATTAATTCATTTAATGGAAATACAATTACAGGTATACCCAAAACAGTTGCTGTGATTGGTTTTCAAATGATATTCTCAAATTCATATTACTTGAATGCGTCCATCAATGCAAGTTCAAAAATCCCTTTGAATGATGCCAATACTTTATTTGCTGATAATTATCAGTTGTTACAAGCCAAATTTGGCAAAACCATTCGTTGGGGAAAAAATGGAGCAGATATTTTTATTGGAGGAGATAATTTGTTGAACCAATTATACAGTTTAGGAAATGATATTAATGCAGCTGGTAACCGGTATTTTAATCCAGCGGCGGCAAAAAATTATTTTGCAGGCATTCGATTTAACTTTCAATGATTAACTTAGCTCTTAAATAATACCATGGCATCTATTCTTATCATCGACGACGAAAAGGCAATACGGAATGTTTTAAAAGACATTCTGTCTAACGAAGGGTATACTGTAGAAGAAGCAGTTGATGGAGAAGATGGATTAAAAAAATTCAAAGCGGGCAATTTTGATACAGTTCTTTGTGATATAAAAATGCCCAAATTAGATGGAATAGAGTTTCTGCAAAAGGCAAAAGAAATTCATTCAGAAACACCGATCATTATTATCAGTGGACATGGAAATATAGAAACAGCAGTTGATGCAGTTAAAAAAGGCGCTTTTGATTATATAGCTAAGCCGCCCGATTTAAATAGACTTTTGATCACTTTGCGCAATGCACTTGAAAGGACTTCTCTTGTTAAAGAAACCAAAGTGCTCAAGAAAAAAATAGCAGGGATTCAAGAAATTATTGGAACCAGTGAGCCGTTGCTCCAACGGATGCCAGAGTATTGATTACTGGAGAGAATGGAACAGGTAAAGAGTTAGTGGCAAGATGGCTTCATGAAAAAAGCGATCGATCTGCAGCTCCCATCATCGAAGTGAATTGTGCAGCAATTCCAAGTGAATTGATTGAAAGTGAATTATTCGGACACGAAAAAGGATCATTTACTTCTGCTATTAAACAACGAATTGGAAAATTTGAACAAGCCAACGGTGGAACCCTGTTTTTGGATGAAATTGGTGATATGAGTTTAAGTGCACAAGCAAAAGTATTAAGGGCATTACAGGAAGGCAAAATAACAAGGGTTGGGGGTGATAAGGAAATTAGTGTAGATGTGAGGGTGATTGCAGCAACAAATAAAGATTTGTTACAAGAAGTAGCAGATAAAAATTTCCGATTAGATTTATACCATCGCTTAGGCGTTATTTTAATACATGTGCCTTCATTGAACGAAAGAAAAGGAGATATAGCAATTCTTGTAGAACATTTTTTGGAAGATATTGCAGTGGAATATAGGCAGTCTAAAAAGTCGATTTCTCCAAAAGCAGTTGAAGCCCTTCAGCAGCACAACTGGACGGGTAATATTCGCGAACTCAGGAATGTAGTTGAGCGCTTGATCATATTATCTGGAAAAGAAATTACTGCAGAAGATGTTAAAAGCTATATTTAGCAAAACATTCTGTAATATTTAGGCAGTTTGTATACTAATTGGATATTTTTGTTACTATTTAAATAGAAATTATGGGATTATTGCTCTTTATTATTGGTTTAATTGGATGGCATATTGGGTTATATGGGATGTTTAAGAAAGCTGGTATTGAGCCTTGGAAAGCATTGGTCCCTTTTTACAATACTTGGCTGATTGTTCAAAAATCAGCGATTAAACAATATTGGTTTTGGCTTCAGCTGGTTCCCATTGCTGGTCAATTTATTACCATTTGGATTACCATCATTTTTGTAATGAACTTTAAAAAAGTTTCAGTACTAGACCATGCAGCTACTGTTTTCATTCCATTTATTTATTTCCCTTACTTAGGATTCTC